>NZ_BSPX01000060.1:0-31350 GCF_030161255.1 Zoogloea oryzae | reverse complement strand
TGGCCCAGGCGCAGGCCGAAGGCGGCCGTGTGGACGGCGGCGAAACGGTGGCCGTGCCGGGCTGCCCGGACGGCTGCTACGTGCGCCCGGCGCTGGTGGAGATGCCTGCGCAGACCGCGCTGGTGGCCCGCGAGACCTTCAGCCCCATCCTGTACGCCCTGCGCTACCGCAGCTTCGACGAAGCCATCGCGCTGCACAATGGCGTGCCCCAGGGGCTGGCGTCGTCGATCTTCACCACCGACCTGCGCGAGGCGGAGCAGTTTCTGGCCGCGGCGGGGAGTGACTGCGGCATTGCCAACGTGAACATCGGGCCGTCCGGCGCCGAGATCGGCGGCGCCTTTGGCGGCGAGAAGGAGACCGGCGGCGGCCGCGAGGCAGGCTCGGACGCGTGGCGTAATTACATGCGGCGGGCCACCAACACCATCAACTACTCGGGCAGCCTGCCGCTGGCCCAGGGGGTGCGCTTTGGCTGAGGGGCGATCAATTGACCCTATCGCGAGCAGGAATATTGGCAATTGGACTTGATCGGGCGCTGCGGCAAGAATGCAATCATCAAGAGACAGGAGGTGACCGCCATGAGAACGATCCGCTACGCCAGCCACGCGGCCCACGCCAACGCCCATGACCACCGCGTCCGCTTTGTGATCGGCTCGGTCGTCGTCGCCATCGGCGCGGCCTTGTGGCTGGCCGAGATGGCCCGCAGCCTCGTCGGCTGAGCCGGCCGCGATCAGGGAGGAACGATGAGCGACAACAACAGCGCCGGCGGCCTCGCCCTGGCCGGTGGCGAGATGGCGGGCCTTGCCTGGCGGGACGCCTGGCGCATCCAGGCCCGCCAGCATCCGTGGATGACCGGCGGGCTGGTGATCTCGCTGGCGGCGATGCTGCTGCTGTTGGCGAGCGGCGTGAGCGACGGCATCGCCGGCGGGGGCGAGCCCCTGCGGCTGGCGATGCTGGGCGGGCTGGCCGGCTTTGGCGCCACGGCGCTGGGCGCGCTGGCGGGGATCACCCTGCGCAAGCTGTCGGCCCGGGCCGAGGACAGCCTGCTCGGCTTTGCGGCGGGGATGATGCTGGCCGCCAGCTCCTTCTCGCTGATCCTGCCCGGCCTTGCCGCCGCCAAGGAGATGACCGGCAGCGGCGCGATGGGGGCGCTCACGGTGACCGCCGGGATGGCCCTGGGCGTGCTGCTGATGCTGGGCCTCGACCGCTTCACCCCCCACGAGCACGAGAGCACAGGCCCCTGCGGCCCGGGCTGCGACCGGGTGGGCAAGGTGTGGCTGTTCGTGCTGGCGATCACCCTGCATAACCTGCCCGAAGGCATGGCCATCGGGGTGAGCTTCGCCCAGGGCGACATGAACGTGGGCCTGCCGCTGACCAGCGCCATCGCGATCCAGGACATCCCCGAGGGGCTCGCGGTGGTGATGGCCCTGCGTGCCGCGGGCGTGCGGGCCTGGCCGGCCGTGCTGATGGCCGGCGCGTCTGGCCTGATGGAGCCGCTGGGCGCGTTGTTCGGCGCAGGCATCGCCGGCGGGCTGGCGCTGGCCTATCCGATCGGGCTGGGCCTTGCGGCTGGGGCGATGATCTTCGTGGTGTCCCACGAGGTGATTCCCGAAACCCATCGCAACGGCCACCAGACCTCCGCGACCCTCGGCCTGATGGCGGGCTTCGCGGTGATGATGTTCCTCGATACGGCGATGGGCTGAGGCGCCGCGCCATCCGCCGGACGATTGGTTTTTCCAATCGTCAGCAGCGAACATGACAATTGGACGCTGCCGCCGGCCCGGCCGATACTCTCTCCATCGACGACGAACGACCGACAAGGAGACGACCATGAAAAAGAAAGCCACCAAATCCGCCGGCCCCGTGATGGACATCGGCATCAGCGCCGACGACCGGGCCGAGATCGCCGCCGGCCTGTCGCGCCTCCTGGCCGACAGCTTCAACCTCTACCTGATGACCCACAACTTCCATTGGAACGTGAAGGGGCCGATGTTCAACACCCTGCACCAGATGTTCATGGCCCAATACACCGAGCAGTGGAACGCGCTGGACGTGATCGCCGAGCGCATCCGCGCCCTCGGCCACCCGGCGCCGGGCACCGGCAAGCTGTTCGCCTCGCTCACCTCCATCGACGAGCCCGAAGGCGTGCCGGCCGCGCTGGAGATGGTGCGCCTGCTGGTGGCCGCCCAGGAAGCCACCGCCCGCACCGCCCGGGGCCTGTTCCCGCTGGTGGACAAGGCTAACGACCAGCCCACCGCCGACCTGCTCACCCAGCGGCTGGAAGTCCACGAGAAGACCGCCTGGATGCTGCGCAGTCTGCTCGAAGAATGAGCTGACCCCATCCCGGATGACGGCAGCAGCGTGCAAGGCGCTGCTGCCGTTTTTTTGTTTCGCGCCTGCCCTTGTCGGGCTGAAGCCCGACCTACAGGTTCGCTGGCTCGCACGCCCTTGTAGGTCGGGCTTCAGCCCGACATCCCCCTCTCCGATTTGTCCCCGGTCGTTCGGATTTCCGAACGCCTTTCCCCGCGCAAATCCGGAAATCCGTTTCCCGCGCGTCGCCGGAAAATAAAAATCCAAATCCAATCAACCGCTTGCTGTCTCCTGCCGGCTGGCACGGGCCGTGCAATGGATATGGGCATGGCGCCCGCAGTGGCGCTGCCAATAAAACAGGAGACAACGACCATGACCAACCCCGGCTTCCGCCTCGAACACGATCTGCTCGGCGACCGCGAAGTGCCCACCGACGCCTACTTCGGCGTGCACACCCTGCGGGCCCGCGAGAACTTCGACATCACCGGCATCTCCATCGCCGTCTATCCCGACCTGATCCGCGCCCTGGCCCAGATCAAGCAGGCCGCCGCCCGTGCCAACCAGAAGCTGGGCCTGCTCGACGCCACCCGCGCCGACGCCATCGTCGCCGCCTGCCGCGAGGTGATCGACGGCAACCTCCACGAGCACTTCGTGGTGGATGTGATCCAGGGCGGTGCCGGCACCTCCACCAACATGAACGCCAACGAGGTGATCGCCAACCGCGCGCTGGAGCTCCTCGGCCACGCCCGTGGCGACTACACGAAGCTGCACCCCAACGAGCACGTCAACATGAGTCAATCGACCAACGACGTGTATCCCACCGCCCTCAAGCTCGCCACCTACGTGGGCATCTTCCGGCTGATCGACGCGATGGCCGGGCTGCGGGGCGCCTTCGAGCGCAAGGCGGTGGAGTTTGCCGACGTGCTCAAGATGGGCCGCACCCAGCTGCAGGACGCCGTGCCGATGACCCTCGGCCAGGAGTTCTCCACCTACGCCGTGATGCTCGGCGAGGACGAAGCCCGCCTGCAGGAAGCCGCGCTGCTGATCCGCGAGATCAACCTCGGCGCCACCGCCATCGGCACCGGCATCAACGCCCACCCGGACTACGCGCCGCTGGTGTGCCGCAAGCTCGCCGAGATCAGCGGCATCCCGGTGGTTACCGCCCCCAATCTGGTGGAGGCCACCCAGGATTGCGGCAGCTTCGTGCAGCTCTCCGGCGTGCTCAAGCGCGTGGCGGTCAAGCTCTCCAAGGTCTGCAATGACCTGCGCCTGCTGTCCTCCGGCCCCCGCGCGGGCTTCGGCGAGATCAACCTGCCGCCGCGCCAGGCCGGCTCGTCGATCATGCCGGGCAAGGTCAATCCGGTGATCCCGGAAGTGGTCAATCAGGTGGCCTTCGAGGTGATCGGCAACGACATGACCGTCACCTTCGCCGCCGAGGCCGGCCAGCTCCAGCTCAACGCCTTCGAGCCGATCATCGCCCACAGCCTGTTCAAGAGCGTGCTGCACCTCACCAACGCCTGCCACGCGCTGGCCACCCACTGCGTCGAGGGCATCACCGCCAACCGCGACGCCCTGCGCGAGAGCGTGGCCCGCTCCATCGGCATCGTCACCGCCCTCAACCCGTACATCGGTTACGCCAACGCCACCGAAGTCGCCGCCGAGGCCCACGCCAGCGGCCGGGGTGTGGCCGAGATCGTGCTGGAGCGCGGCCTGATGAACGCCGCCCAGCTGGCCGAGGTGCTGCGCCCCGAGGTGCTCACCCGTCCGCAACCGATTCCCACCGCGTCCGCCCGCGCAGCCTGATCCCACCCCGAATCCGACCACGAGGAATTCATCATGAAAATGAACCGGCTCACGACCCTGATCGGCATCGCCCTGCTGCTCGGCGTCATCGTTGGCTACGCCTGCAACACGTTTGCCGGCAGCCCCGCCCAGGCCAAGGAGATCGCCAGCTACTTCGGCATCCTCACCGACATCTTCCTGCGCCTCATCAAGATGATCATCGCCCCGCTGGTGTTTGCCACCCTGGTGGCGGGCCTGGCCGGGATGGGCGACTCGAAGACCGTCGGCCGCATCGGCGCCAAGGCGCTGGGCTGGTTCGTCGGTGCGTCGTTCTGTTCGCTGCTGCTCGGGCTGGTGTTTGCCAACCTGCTGCAGCCGGGCGCCCACCTGGGCGTGCCGCTGCCGGACGTGGGCACCGCCACCAACCTCAAGACGGGCGCCCTCAACCTGAAGGACTTCATCACCCACGTCTTCCCGAAGAACATCTTCGAGGCGATGGCGGCCAATGAGATCCTGCAGATCCTGGTGTTCGCGGTGTTCTTCGGCCTGGCCCTCGGCCACCTCCACAACCAGACCGCCCGCAGCCTGGTGTGCACGATGGAAGAAGTGGTGCACGTGATGCTGAAGGTGACCGACTACGTGATGCGTTTTGCCCCGGTGGGCGTGTTCGGTGCCGTGGCCGGTGCCATCACCACCCAGGGCCTGGGCATGCTGCTGGTGTTCGGCAAGCTGCTGGTGAGCTTCTACGTGGCGCTGGCCGCCCTGTGGTGCGTGCTCATCGCCGCCGGCTACTTCGTGCTCGGCAAGGATGTGTTCCGCCTGCTCAAGCTGGTGCGCGGCCCGATGCTGGTGGGCTTCTCCACCGCCAGCAGCGAGTCGGTGTATCCCAAGCTGATGGAACAGCTCGAGAAGTTCGGCATCAAGAACCGCGTGACCAGCTTCGTGCTGCCCCTGGGCTACTCCTTCAATCTGGATGGCTCGATGATCTACACCACCTTCGCCGCGCTGTTCGTGGCCCAGGCCTACGACATCCCGCTCACCCTCGGCGCCCAGATCACCATGCTGCTGGTGCTGATGGTCTCCAGCAAGGGCATCGCCGGCGTGCCGCGTGCATCCCTGGTGGTGGTGGCCGCCGTGCTGCCGATGTTCGGCCTGCCGGAAGCCGGCCTGCTGCTGGTGCTGGGCATCGACCACTTCCTCGACATGGGCCGCACCGTAACCAACGTGCTTGGCAACGCCATCGCCACCGCCGTGGTGGCCAAGTGGGAAGGCGCCATCGACCCGATCGATCCCGCCCTCGCCGACATCGAAGAGGCCCTGCCGGTCGAAGGCGACGACAGCGTGCCGGCACTGGCTGCGTAATGGGTAGTGGGTATTGGGGAGTAGGGAGTGGGGCCCACTTCCCACTACCCATTCCCCACTCTCCACCCACCGACCAACGATCCTCCCTGATGAGGGCGGCCCTCCCATCCGCCCCATCTCCTTGCCCGGCGCTCCCCCGCGCCGGGCTTTTTTCCCTTCCGGATCATGACTATCGACTGGTTCATCCTCGCTCCCGCAGCCTTCTTCGCCGGCATGGTCGATGCCGTGGTGGGCGGCGGCGGGCTCATCCAGATTCCCGTGCTGCTGTCGTCCTTCCCCCAGACGGCCATTCCGACCCTCTTCGGCACCAACAAGGTGTCGAGCATCGCCGGCACTGGCGCGTCCCTGTGGCGCTATGCCCGTGCGGTGCGCATTCCGTGGCGGCTGGTGCTGCCGGCCACCGCTGCGGCGCTGGTGGGCGCGTGGCTCGGTGCGGCGGTGGTGGCGTGGTTGTCCCGCGAGGCGATGCGCCCGCTGGTGGTGGTGATGATGCTGGCGGTGGCGATCTACACCTTCCTGCGCAAGGATCTGGGCCAGACGGAGACCCACGAGCCGCGCCCCGGCGACGCCTGGCGTGGCGCGCTGTTCGGGCTGGTGATCGGGCTCTACGACGGCTTCTTTGGCCCCGGTACTGGCAGCTTCCTGATCTTTGGCTTCGTGCGCATCTTCGGGATGGATTTCGTGCGCGCCTCGGCCAGCGCCAAGGTCATCAACTGCGCCACCAACGTGTCGGCCATCGCCTTCTTCGCCAGCCACGGGCCGATCCTGTGGGCGGTGGGGCTGACGATGGCGGTGTGCAACCTCGCCGGCGCCCAGCTCGGCACCCACCTGGCGCTGCGCCATGGCGCGGGCTTCATCCGCAAGGCATTCCTGCTGGTGGTGGCGGTGCTGATCGTCAAGCAGCTCCACGATCTGCTCTGAGCCTGCGCGCCGCCGCTGCTACCATAGGATCAACCCCCCGCCTTGACCACCATGTCCCGCCGATTCCTGCACAGCCTGCCGATCTTCCTGCTGATGCTGGCCCTGATGAGCCTGACCGGCTTCGTGGCCCACCGGCTCGCCGAGCAGCTGGGCCTGGCCGAGCTGCAGGCCACCGGGCTGCACCGGCTCGACCTGTACTCCGCCAGCCTGGAGCGCGAGATCGGCAAATACGCCTTCCTGCCCGGCACCCTGGGGCTGGAGCGCGACGTGCTCGACCTGCTGCGCCAGCCCGACGGCGCCCGCCTTGCACCCCAGGTCAATGCCTACCTCGAGCAGCTCAACGAGCGCGCCGGCACCCTGTCGATCTACGTGATCGACGCCAAGGGCCACGTGGTGGCCACCAGCAACTGGCGCCGGGCCGACAGCTTCATGGGCGAGGACCTGTCCTTCCGCCCGTATTTTCGTGACGCCATGGCCACCGGCAGTGGACGTTTCTTCGGCATCGGCACCACCCGCGGCGAGCCCGGCTACTACCTGGCCTCGACCCTGGTGGACGACAGCCGCACCCTGGGCGTGGCGGTTATCAAGGTGAGCCTCGACCAGCTGGAGAAAACCTGGAGCACCGTCGAGGCGCCGGCGATGGTGAGCGACGAGAACGGCGTGGTGATCCTCGGCTCGGTGGCCGACTGGAAGTTCACCACCCTGCGCCCGCTGGACGACGCCACCCGCAGCGCCTTCGACCAGACCCTCCAGTACAACCGCCGCGCCCTCAAGCCGCTCGGCCTGCAGGAGCTCGCCGAGCTCGACCACGGCGCGCGCCTCGTGCGCATCGCCCGCGCCTCGCCCGAGCCGGTGTCGGTTTATCCGGTGGCCGGCCGTTTCCTGGCCCAATCGCGCCCGCTGCCCGGCACGCCGTGGACGCTCACCGTGCTGTCGCATCTCGAGCAGGTGGACGACATGGTCCAGAGCCGCACCGCGCTGGCGGTGGTGGGCGCGGCCTTCATCTTCATGCTGGGCATGATGCTCGATGAGCGCCGCCGCCACCTGAAGGCCAAGCTCGCCGCCCGTGCCGCCTTGCAGAAGGCCCACGACGAGCTCGAACGCAAGGTCGAGGAGCGTACCGCCGATCTCTCCGCCGCCAACCAGCAACTGCAGGGCGAAGTGGCCGAGCGCACCGCCGCCGAGCGCACCCTGCGCGCCGCCCAGGACGAACTGGTGCAGGCCGGCAAGCTGGCGGTGATCGGCCAGCTCGCCACCGGCATCGCCCACGAGCTCAACCAGCCGCTGGCGGCGCTGCGCACGCTGTCGGGCAACGCTGCGCGCTTTCTGGAGCGGGGCGACACCGACACCGCCCGCTCCAACCTCGAACGCATCGGCCACCTGGTGGACCGCATGGGCAACATCACTGGCCAGCTGCGCGCCTTCGCCCGCAAGTCCAGCGGCAAGGCCCAGCCGGTGGCCCTGTGCCGCGCCATCGACAACGCCCAGGCGCTGCTCGAACAACGCCTGCGTCAGAGCCGCGCCGAGGTGCGCCGCCACTGCCCGCTGCCCGAACCCTTCGCCCTGTGCGACGCCAACCGGCTGGAGCAGGTGCTGGTGAATCTGATCGGCAACGCCCTCGACGCCATGGACGACGTGCCCGATCCGTGCATCGAGCTCGACGTGACGGTGGCCGGCGATCGGGTGCGTCTGTCGGTACGTGACCACGGCCCGGGCCTCGCCGACGAGGCGCTGGCCCACCTGTTCGAGCCCTTCTTCACCACCAAGTCGGCCGGCGCCGGGCTGGGCCTTGGGCTCACCATCTCCGCCGGCATCGTGCGCGACTTCGGCGGCACGCTCACCGGGGCCAACCACCCGGAAGGCGGCGCCGTCTTCACCCTCGACATCCCCCTTGCCGACGAGACCGCCCGCCATGAGTGAAACCCCCAAGGTCCTGATCATCGAGGACGACCCGGACGTGGCCCTGGGCTGCGAGCAGGCGCTGCAGCTCGAAGGCATCGCCGCCGAATGCGCCGGCAGCGCCGAAGCCGCCCGGCGCCGGCTGGGGCGGGATTTCCCCGGCGTGGTGGTGAGCGACATACGCCTGCCGGGCCTCGACGGCATGGCCTTCCTGCGCGAGCTGCTGGCGCTGGACCCGCAGCTGCCGGTGGTGATGATCACCGGCCACGGCGACGTGACCATGGCCGTGCAGGCCATGAAGGATGGCGCCTACGACTTCATCCAGAAGCCCTTCGCGCCCGAATACCTGGTGGACGTGGTGCGCCGCGCGCTGGAGAAACGCCGGCTGGTGATGGAGGTGCGCGATCTGCGCCACCAGCTCGAGCAGCGCGACCAGCTGGAAGGCCGGCTGATCGGCCGCGGCCCGGGCATGGAGAAGGTGCGGGCGATGATCGCCGGCCTTGCCGACAGCGCCGCCGACGTGCTGATCCACGGCGAAACCGGCACCGGCAAGGAGCTGGTGGCCCGCTGCCTCCACGAGGCTAGCGCCCGCCGCAAGGGCAACTTCGTCGCCATCAACTGCGGCGGCCTGCCCGAAACTTTGTTCGACAGCGAGATCTTCGGCCACGAGGCCGGTGCCTACACCGGCGCCGCCAAGCGCCGCATCGGCAAGATCGAGCACGCCAGCGGCGGCACGCTGTTCCTCGACGAGATCGAGACCATGCCGGTGGCCATGCAGATCAAGCTGCTGCGGGTGCTGCAGGAGCGCACGCTGGAACGCCTCGGCTCCAACACCTCGATTCCCATCGACTGCCGGGTGATCGCCGCCACCAAGTGCGATCTGCTGGAGCTCTCCGCCAAGGGCGGCTTTCGCAACGACCTGTACTACCGCCTCAGCGTGGCCACCATCAACCTGCCGCCGCTCCGCGAGCGCCGCGACGACATCCCGCTGCTCTTCGAGCACTTTCTGCTCCAGGCGGCGGCCCGCCACAACCGCCCGGTGCCCGACACGCCGGCCGGGCGCATCCAGCAGCTGATGGGCTATCCCTGGCCCGGCAACGTGCGCGAGCTGCGCAACGTGGCCGACCGTTGCGTGCTGGGCATCGAAGGCGGCTCTCCGCCCTTCGGCGAAGTGCGCCCGGACGGCCCCCAGCCGCTCGCCGAGACCGTAGAAGCCTTCGAGCGCGCCCTCATCGCCGACGCCCTGCGCCGCCACGGCAGCCTCGCCCGCGCCGCCGAGGCCCTGGCGGTGGCCAAGACCACGCTCCACGACAAGATCCGCAAGTACGGGCTGGGCTGACAGGCCGAACTTTCCTGTAGGTCGGATGTAGGTCGGACTTCAGTCCGACAACACGGGTTGATCTGGCAGGGCATGTCGGACTGAAGTCCGACCTACAGGGCGCTCCCTGACGTGTCGTCGCCGGGCTGTTTGGCACCGAAATTGCTGTGAGGCTCCACGCCCCCGTGATTTCCGGGGTTTTTGTCAACAACCCGACACGGCTCATCCCACCATGACGGCCAGCAACGTCACCACGCGCTACTTCACCAGCTACAGCGGCGTGCGCCTGCCCCTCAAGCTCGTCGGCGAGCTGGCGAGCGAGGACATGCGCAACCGCAACACCTTCTACCGGGGCGGCTTCGATGCCGACGGCCGGCTGGTGCGGTGCGAGAAGGTCGTCTATGGCGAGATCGAGGTGTGTCACGAGTACCGGTATCACGCCGATGGCCGGCTTGCGCAGGCCCTCATCCACGACGCCAACGGGGAAGAGGAATGCCTCGACTACCCGGCGTGAGGCGGGTTTCGTGAATGTCGGTGCTCACCACCCACAAGGAGTCAGCATGTCCGTCGCACCCATCAAAGCCTTTTCCGACAAAGCCCGCGCCACCGCAGAACTGGGCGCCCAACTGAAGGCCTGCCAGAAGATCAAGGAGCTGCGCGCCCTGGCCCTGGCCGAAGGCTTCGAGATCGAGGAGAACTCGCTCTATCCGCCCAACGAGCCGCAGTTCACCGAAGACCAGCTTTCCGAGCGGCTGGTGAAGGCCCTGCTGCGCGCCTGAGCGCCGACGGCATGCCCCGAAGCCCCGGCCCGCTGCGGCAGGCCGGGGCTTCGTGCGTTCACTCGGGCTTTCAGTAGGTCTTGTAGGGCAGGAACTTGCCGCTCATGGTGATGCGCACCCGGTCGCCCTTCGGGTCGGGCTCGCGGGTCAGATCCATGTTGAAGTCGATGGCGCTCATGATGCCGTCGCCGAACTCCTCGTGGATCAGCGCCTTGAAGGTGGTGCCATACACGTTGATGAGCTCGTAGAAGCGGTAGATCAGCGGGTCGGTGGGCACCGCGCTGGGCAGCGAGCCCTTGTAGGGCACCACCTGCAGCTGGGTGACGGCCTCGTCCGGCAGATCCAGCGCCGCGCCGACGGCCTTCGCCTCGGCTTCGGTCAGGGTCATCTGGCCCAGCAGCGCGGCGGTGCTCCATTCCTTGCTGTGGCCGACGATCTCGGCCAGCTTGGCCCAGGTCAGCTTCTTCTCGATCTTGCGGGTGACGATCAGGTCGGTGACTTCTTCGCGGTTCATCTGGGGACTCCTTATCGGGAATCCCCAGATTACGGACGCGGCAGGGAGCGGGAAATACGTTGGATTGCGTAGAAGCGCCGTTGTGGGTCAGCGTCCGGTCGTTGCCGACACGGGGCAGACTTGCCCCGCCAGCACCGTGGCGTCGTCGAACTGTGCCCTGATGCGATCCCATTCGAGGGGCGAGTCCGTCAGGTAGTTGCTGGTGAGTTGCTCGCCGCCGTAAAAACGAATCCTGATCTGGCGATTCTTCACGAGCCGGAGCCGGCAGTCGATGATCCGACGCATCTCGCCCACTTCCACGATCCGGTTCGCCTCCTGAGGTGTGGCGGCGGCAAGCTCGCGGGATTTCGCGAGTCCGACCGGCGTCAGCCGGGAGCGCGTCCAGACGGCAACGAAATCGCCGTTCCGGGTGATCGTGGATTTGTCGTAGTGCGACACGTTCATGCGGTCCTGGTCGAACACGACCCAGTCGCCCGGGGTGCCGGGTTCCGGGACGGGAGCAAGGACGGCGCGAACATGGGCCGCTGTGGTCAGCGGCTTGCGGTAAAGGACGATTTCGGCGCCGCTGCCCTCCACCGGGAGCAGGTGGATGTGGTCCGGGCCTTCCACGCGCACCCGGCGCCGGCTCGTCTGGGCCGCGGGCTCGCTCGGTGGGATGCTGCGTTCGATCTCCTCGATGAGCACGTCCTGCTCGATCCGCCACTTCCCCTCTGCGTTCTGGGGGCGGGCCATCTCGCTGGTGGCGATGCGGTCGACCGCCGGGTGAAAGGCGGTCGTGCTCATGAAACGCCCGTTGCGCAGATACGTGCGCTCGATGGATAGCGAGCCGTTTTCCTTGATGTCGTCGGCCCACCAGGTGCCTAAGAGCAGGTTGGCCAGGCCGGCGTCGACGGTGGTTTCGGCAGGCACCAGCGTCACCGGGGAGGCCGCTGGAGAGGCCGCCGGCGCCGGCATGATGGTAAGCGCCGTCAGCAGCAACGCGGCCGCGAAGCCTCGCAGATTGATCGTTTTCATGATGCGCTCCTCGCTGGGTCAGGGCTTCACGTTGCAGACGGTGCCAGGGCCGCTGTTCTGGGCCATGTCCGGATTGAAGCGCGTCCACCGCTCGGGCGCGCCGGCCGGTGCGTTCACCGTGACGTCGCTTCCATCGGGCATCGTGACGCGTACCTGCCGCACCTTCGTCAGATTTCGCTGGCAGTCGATGAGCGAATAGGTGCGGATCGCCTTGAACGCGGGCATGTGTTGTCCAGCGGAGGATTGTTTCTCCATCTCGGCGACGGTGGCGTCGCTCAACACTGCCCGTATCCATGCACCCACGATGTGACCGCGTCGATCCAGGGTGCGCTTGTCGTAGGACATGCTGCCTGCCGGCGAGCGTGCGATCTCGACCCACGCGTCGTCACCGCCAGGATCGGGCACGGCCTCCTTCATGCGCAGCAGGTGGTCCTCGGTGGTTTCGGGGCTGCGCGAGAACACGGTGCGTGCGCCGCTGCTCATCGCGGTTGAAATCAGATGATCCGCATCCACCGGGGTGATCTGGAAGCGTTCGGAGAACGGCACCTTGATTGCGGGATTTGACGCCCTGCGTACCGTGCCGTCGATCGTCTCGCCGTCGACCAACCACGTACCGCGGTACTCAAGTGCCGCCGAGCCGAGTTGCGGGTTGGTTTGCTTCACGACCCCGATGAACGTGCCGTCGGCGGCGTAGGTGAAGTCCTGGCTCAAGGGCGAGCCGCCATCAAGCGAGTCCACATACCAGCTGCCGGTGATGTAGCTGGCAAGCTGGCGATCCCGGTAGACCAGATCAACCGACGCTGTAGCAGCGCTCTCGGCGATGGCGTCGGGGGCAAGACCCGCCGCAAGAAGCGAGAACAACAGACCAAAGGCAAGGCGTTTCATGGCGCGACCTTTCATCAGGCGGGCGCGGAAACCAGCCCACGCCCTATCTGAAGATCATTCAACGCCTGCCGGATCGGGTATGCAAGGGTGTTGGCGAGCACCCTTGCCAAAGGTCAACTTTCCCGCTGCCAGAGCATCCCGTGGGTGACGATGAACTGGTACTTGCGGCGGTGTTCGCGGATCACCAGGGGGACTTCTTCCTCGCGGCGGAGCACGAAGCCTTCGTCCCGCAGGAAGGCCTTGAGGGCGTCGGCGCTCTTGATGGCGGCGCCGTTGCTGCTGTAGCCGCCGAGCCACGCCTCCCGCGGGGTGAATTGCTCCAGCCACGAATAGGGCGAGAACAGGGCGACGAGGCCGCCCACCTTGACGAGCCCGCGGTGGCCGCCGAGCCGGCCGAGGAGCGACTTGGGGCTGGGCAGGCGGCACAGCAGGTTGGCCAGCATCACGGCGTCGAAATCCACCAGCTCGGCGGGCAGCGAACAGGCGTCGGCCTGGCGGAAGCTCACCCGGCTGCGGTCGATGGCGGGGTCGATGCGTGCGGTGACGGTTTCGCCCAGGTCGCCCTCGTCGCGGCGGAAGTAGGCGCGGCTGCCGGTTTTCTGGAGCTCTTCGGCGGCGTCGATGAAGGCGCGGGAGAGATCGACGCCCAGCACCGATTCAAAGCTGCGGGCGAGCTCGAAGCTCGCGCCGCCCACCGCGCAGCCGATGTCCAGCGCCCGGGCGGTGCCGCTGCCGTAGCGTTCGGCGCCTTCCTGCAGCCAGTGGGCGCAGCGCTGGGGGAAGGCGGTGGAACACTGGGGGCCGCCGGGCCAGGGCATCTGGATGGCCGGGGCGCCGTGGTGGAGGAGCATGTATTCGTCGACGATGCGGGCGTCTTCGTACACCTGCCGGCCGGCGTCGGCGGCGGCCAGCTTCACCACGCCGCCGTCGTGATCGGCCTGCACGACGCGGAAGCCGGCGTGCTGGAAGAAGTGCGGGCGGAAGTGGAAGCGTGCCCACACGCTGGCCTCGTCGCCGCACGACACCCACGAGCCGCCGAGCATCATCTGGTGCTGGCCGTCGTAGCAGGGGGTCGAGAAATCGTCGTAGTAGGGATGGACCTTGCTGCCGGACAGCGGGTTGAAGTCGTCGCCGATCCACTGCCACACGTTGCCGAACACGTCGCGCACGCCGCTGGCGGCGGGCGTGCCGGCGTCCACCGGCCAGGGCGATCCGCAGGCGAGCTGGGCGTTCCAACCCGTCTCGCGGCCGAGGGTGGCGCCGTCGGCGCGGGAGGCCGGGTCGGTGTCGGCCCACGCCGCGTCGCGCATGGCCTGGTGCTCGGCTTCGGTGGGCAGGCGGCAGGGCACGCCGTCGCGATGGCTGCGCCAGGCGCAGTAGGCCATCGCCTCATGGGCGTTGACCTCGGCAGGCCAGTTCCAGGGCATGGGGATGGTCTCGAACAGCGTGCGCAGGCGGTAGCGGTGCAGGCCGGCGGGGCCTTCGGGCACCCAGAAGCACGGCCACTTGCTGTTGCGGAAACCGCGCCAGGCCCAGCCGGCTTCGGTCCACCAGCGGGGTTCGAGGTAGCCGCCGGACTGGATGAACTCGAGGAAGGCGCCGTTGCTCACCAGCTGGTCTTCGACCTTGAAGGCCTGCACGCCCACGCGGCGCTCGCCGTACTCGTTGTCCCAGCCAAAGCTGGGCCAATCCACCGGCTTGCCCATTCGCACGGCGGTGGTGGCGATGTCGATGACGCGGGGCGTCGGGTAATCCTGCCCGGCCTTGGGCGGAAAGCCCGTCTCGGCGCCGGCGCTGGTGTGAAGCTGGGGCCACTGGGCGGGGCGGGCGAGGAGGGCCAGGGGCAGCTCACGGATCAGCACCGACGAGGTTTCGAGGTGGATGCGCTCGTGGTCGAAGCCCATGAACAGCGCCCACAGGGGGTGGTTCATGGTGATCGGGGCGTGGCCGTCGGCGAGATCCGGGTGGGTCTCGATGAGCTGACGGACGGTGGTGTAGACCTGCTGGCGATAGGTGTGGGCCTCGGCAAAGCTGGGCCACAGCATCTCGTTCTTGGACATGTCGTCCCAGCGCATCTCATCCACGCCGGTTTCGAAGATGCGCTCGAAGTAGGGGTTGATGGGCGCCGGGATCAGCCCGGCCACCCGCAGCTTGTTGATGTAGAGCGCCGCCGGATGACAGTAGTAAAAGATCATCGGGTGGCGCAGGTGGTGATAGGGCGGCCGGTAGAAGGCTTCCTCGCCCTGCAGCGCGGAGAACAGGATCTCGGTGAGCGTCCAGCCGTTGTCGAAGGCGGCGAGCACTTCGGCGCGGGTACTGGTGGCGAGGTTGGGCGCGGGCAAGGCCGTGAGGGTGCCGGCGGGCTGGCAGCCGGGGCAGGCGGACGGGGCGAGGCCGGTCCACCACCAGTCGGCGCGCGGGCCGCGCAGCAGGGCGTCGTGTTCGCCGCGGAGATTCTGGCGCCAGGGCTCGATGGCTGCGGGCAGGGCGGTTTCGAGCGTCGGGTGGGTCATGCCGTACTCCTGAGGTCTTGTTGTGCTGAAGGCCAGACTTTAGTCCGACTTTGGCCGGGGTGGGGTGGTGTTGGGGTTTTTCCGGGGGGCGTAAGCCGGCCGGGGCCGTCGTCAGTCGAAGAGTTCCCCCTGGGTGGGCCGCTCGTCGGGTAGGGGCGCGGCGTCGCGCCGGATCAGGCTGCTCACCTTCACCCCCAGCAGGCGGATGCGCCGATCGAGCGGCACGCGCTTGAGGCATTCGCCGGCAGCCTTGCGGATCGCCGCGGCGTCGCCCACGGGCATCGGCAGGGTCTGGTCGCGGGTGACGGTGTGGAAGTTGTCGAAGCGCAGCTTGAGGCCCACCGTCTTGCCCACGTAGCCCTTGCGGGTGAGGTCGTCGGCGAGCTGTTCGCACAGGCGGGTGAAGCGGGTGGACAGCTCCGGCCGGTCGTTCTTGGGGTGGAGGTCGCGCTCGAAGGTGGTCTCGCGGGAGAGGCTCTTGGGCTCGCTCTCGGTGACCACCGGGCGCTCGTCCTCGCCCCGCGCCGCGCGGGACAGCCACACCCCGTAGCGCTCGCCGAAGTGATCCTGCAGCCAGGCCGGGTCGGCGCCGGCGAGCTCGCCGATGGTGACGATGCCCAGCTCCTCCAGCCGCGCCGCGGCCTTGGGGCCGATGCCGTTGATGCGCTTGGCGGGCAGCGGCCAGATGCGCGCGGGCAGGTCGTCGGCGGTGACCACGGTGATCCCGGCGGGCTTGTCCAGGTCGGAGCACAGCTTGGCGAGCAGCTTGTTGGGCGCAACGCCGAGGGAGCACGAGAGCCCGGTGGCGTCCCGCACCGCCTGCTGGAGCTGCATGGCGATCTGCCGGGCGCCGTTCACGCTGCCGTCGGGGTTGAGGGCGGAGAGGTCGATGTAGATCTCGTCGATGCCGCGGTCTTCCACCTGCGGCGCGAGGGCCCGCACGGCGGCCTTGAAGAGCCGCGAGTAATGCCGGTAGGCGTCGAAGTTGGCGGAGAGCAGGATCGCCTCGGGCGCCAGCTGGGCGGCCTTCATCAGCCCCATGCCCGAATGCACGCCCAGCGCCCGGGCCTCGTAGGTGGCAGTGGTGATGACGCCCCGGCCCACGTAGGTGGCGAGGCGCGGGAAATCCTCGCCATCGCCGCCGGCCCGGCGTCCGCCCACCACCACCGCCTGGCCGCGCAGTTGCGGGTAGCGCAGCAGCTCGACCGACGCGAAGAAGGCGTCCATGTCCAGGTGGGCGATGCTGCGGGAAAGGGCGGGCATGAGCAGGCGGCGGGTGACGGCGGGGCTATTGTGCCCCAAGGCGCGGAGGGCGCCATTGTAGGTCGGACTTCAGTCCGACAGACCCGGCCGGATCGAGCAGTGGTGTCGGACTGAAGTCCTACCTGCAAAGGGTGCGTACAGGGCTTGGAATGGGTGGCGAGTGCGGGCAAGCTGCGCCCCGTGTGATCGAGGAAGAGGCTGTGCATGGCAACCGAGCGGGAGTTCATCGAATACGTGGCGGATCAGGCCGCATCGGCGGGGAGCATGAGCTACCGCAAGATGTTCGGCGAGTACGCGCTGTACTGCGAGGGCAAGGTGGTGGCACTGGTGTGCGACAACCAGGTGTTCGTGAAGCCCACCTTGGCGGGCGCGGCATGGGTGGGCACGGTGACCGAGGGCTTTCCGTATCCCGGCGCCAAGCCGTGGATGCTGATCGCCGACGAGCTGGACGAGCGGGACTGGTTTGCCCGGCTGATCCGCCTGACCGCCGACGCATTGCCGCTGCCCAAGCCGAAGAAACCGAAGAAGCCGAAAGCCGGCTGACTTTCCCCGGGCGGCCCGGCCGGGTCACAATCCACGCTTCGCGCGCCCGCGCACTTCATTGCAGGAAGACCATGTCCAGGGATTACTTTGCCCACAAGGCGGCGAGCTTCGACCAGAACACCGCCCGCGTCGACAACGTGGCGGCGATCGCCGAGGTGCTGCAGGCCACCATCCGCCTCGACCGCAGCATGCACCTGATGGATTTCGGCTCCGGCACCGGGCTGCTGCTGGAGCGCATCGCGCCCCACGTGGGGAAGATCACCGCGGTGGATGTGTCCGAATCCATGAACCGCCAGCTGGCCGAGAAGATTCCGCACCTGGGCTGCCCGGTCGACATTCGCCCGGTGGATCTGGTGCAGGAGGCCATCGACGGGCCCTTCGACGGGATCATCTCGTCGATGACCCTGCATCACGTGGAAGACATCGGCGCGATCTTCCGGCGCTTCCGGGCCATGCTCAAGGACGGCGGCTTCATCGCCCTGGCCGATCTGGATGCCGAGGACGGCAGCTTCCATAGTGAGGACACCGGCGTCTTCCACAACGGTTTCGATCGGGCCGCGATCAGCCGGATTGCCGAAGAAGCGGGTTTTGGCGAGGTGGCGGTGGTGTCGGCCAGCGTGGTGAGGAAGCCCCAGCGGGATTACCCGGTGTTCCTGCTTACGGGGCGCTGCTGAAGTTTCGCTCCGATCATTGAAAAGGCCCGCCGACGCGGGCTTTTTTACTTTCTGGCCGGGGCGGTCAGGCCCTGCGACGGCGCAATTGGCGTAATCACCCGGCCAGAAGCAGGCGATGTGGTCGCCGGGGTCTCTTTGATGTCATGGGGGTTATCCGGCGTCTGTGGCCAGGAAGACGGGTCAGATGAAAACGAGAGACCGCTTGCAAATCTACCAACTGGTAGGTAGAGTCTGTTCGCGGCCAGGTGCAATCCGGCCAAGCCGGGGGCGCCAGCCTTCATCGGGGGGATTCAACAACTGTCAAAGGAGGGGGCCATGAGGCTCGCAGCAAGCTTGATTGCCGTGCTTCTAGCACTGACGTGTGGCGGCAATCCTGCAATCGCGCACGGAAAAGAAACGGCTGATCCGCTGGGCTCGGCAAGGTGGAAGGACATGGAGCGGGATTTCCTGTCGGATGGGCCGGTCCAGTTCGACGAACGCGTGAAGGTGATCTCGTCCGGGCTTGCAGAGAATCCGCTGCAGGTTCCGATTACGGTCGATGCGACAGCGCTGACCGGCGTCAAGGAGGTTCTGGTCTTTGCCGACTTCAACCCCATCCTGGAAATCCTCAGGTTCTATCCGGAATCAACCAGCGCCTATCTGGGCTTCCGGGCCAAGCTGCAGCAGTCGTCCCCGGTTCGCGCTGCGGCCAAAACGGCCGATGGTGTGTGGCACGTTGGCGGGGTCTGGGTGAATACCACCGGTGGCGGCTGCACGGCGCCGTCGGCCGCGTCGACCTCGTCCGAGTGGCAGAAACGCCTCAACGAGGTGACCGCGCGGACCTGGAGCGAAGGGCCGATGTCCGGCCGGGTTCGGTTGCGGATCATCCATCCGATGGATACCGGGCTGATGGCGGGCGTACCGGCCTTTCACCTCGAGGAGGTCGTCCTGAAGGACGACGCCGGAAAGCGCCTGATGCGTCTGGAGATCTCCCAGCCAGTCAGCGAGAACCCGGTGTTCACACTGAATCGTGGGGCCGTGCAGGGCAGCCTGATGGTCAGCGGCCGCGACAACAACGGCAACATGTTCGACGTGCGGGTTGCGCCATGAAAAATCTCGTTCTCGCTTTCGTGGCCTGGGTGTCGGCATTTGCCCATGCCGCTGACTTCAATTACCAGCTGGTGCCGCAGGAAATAGCCGCGGGTGTTTACGCCTTTGTCGGTCAGACGACCGATTTCAATACCGAGAATGGCGGCAACATTGTCAATACCGGGTTCATTGTCGCGCCGGATGGCGTGATCGTCGTCGATACCGGCCCGTCGCTGCGCTACGGGCAGCAAATGCGGGCGGCGATCGGTCGGGTCACCCGCAAGCCTGTCGTTCTGGTCTTGAACACCCATCACCACCCGGATCATTTTCTGGGCAATCAGGCGTTCTCGGACGTACCCGTTGCGACCTTGGCGGAGATCCAGAAAGCCATGGCCGCCGAAGGCAATGCCTTTGCCGAGAACCTCTATCGGATGAGTGGAGACTGGATGGCCGGCACCGAGGTGTTCCTGCCCACCCGCAACATCGGGGGAGGCGCCCTTGATATTGCCGGGCGTCACCTGCAGATCCTGGCCCTCGAGGGGCATACGGGGGCTGATCTGGCGATCTACGATGCGTCGAGCGGTGTGCTGTTTGCGGGTGATCTGGTCTTCAACGACCGGGCGCCGACGACGCCGCACGCGCAGGTCGAGCGCTGGCTGCGCTCGTTGTCCGAGCTCGAGCAGCTGACCCGGGCGTCCACCTTTCGGGCGCTTGTTCCGGGGCACGGCGCAGTGACGCGCGATGCCTCGGCCATCGCCCGCACCAGAGACTGGCTGACCTGGCTCACCGGCTTTCTGCGTGCATCAGCCGCCACCGGCATGGATATGACGGAAGTCATCGCCAGCCCGCTGCCGTCGCGATTCAAGCAGTTGCCGATGGCGCCGGACGAATACCGGCGCTCGGTCGGGCATCTGTATCCGGCCATCGAGCTTGAAGTGCTGGAAAAAGCACACGCCCATTAAGGCCTTCGGCTGCCGCATTACGGGAAATGCGCCCCCCGTCTAAAGGGCGCGAATTCTTCAAACCTCAAGGAAATCAATCATGCTGGATTGGAATCAATTTCGTTCGGACATTCTTGGCCGCATCGGGGACTTTGGAAAGCTTGCCCCGGAGGTGCTGAAAGGCGTCCTGACCATTGACCGGGCCGGGAGCAAGACCCAGCGCCTCGACGAAAAGACCCGCGAATTGATCTCCCTGGCTTGCGCCGTCACCACCCGTTGCGACGGTTGCATCTCGGTGCATGCCGAGGCCGCGGTAAAGGCCGGCGCTTCCGAGGAGGAAATCGCAGAAGCGCTGGGGGTTGCCATCAACCTCAATGCGGGCGCGGCCCTGGTGTTCTCGGCCCGTGTCCTGGATGCGGTCAGGAAGCTGCCGGCCCAGGCCTGAGACCAGGACGAGCGAGAGGTCGGTCATGTATCTGCGGCTCAGTCTGGCGATGCTGGCGTTTGTCGGCAATTCAATCCTTTGCCGTCTGGCGCTCAAGCAAACCCAGATCGATGCCGCCAGCTTCACGCTGATCCGGATCCTTGGCGGAGCGATTGTCCTGGCTTTGCTGATGCTGCTCCGCGGCCGCTTTAGCAGACGCTCGGGGAGCTGGGCTGGCGGGTTGGCCCTGGCCGTCTATGCCACCGCCTTCTCGTTTGCCTATCTCCATCTGGAGGCGGGCACCGGCGCGCTGCTCCTGTTTGGCGCGGTGCAGCTGTGCATGATTGCCTGGGGGGCGATCAACGGCGAGAAGCTGGCCCTTGCCCACGTGCTGGGCATTGTCCTGGCCTGCTGCGGGATCGTGGTCTTGTTGTTGCCGGGCGCTTCGGCGCCGCCGATGGCCTATGCGGCGTTGATGATCCTGTCCGGTCTGGCCTGGGGCGTTTACTCCCTGCTGGGGCGCGGCGGCGAGGCGCCGGAGCAGAGCACCGCAGGCAACTTCGCCAGAGCGCTACTGATGGTCGGTGTGTTCTGTCTGCCGATGCTGCCGTCGATGAATTGGGATGCCGCGGGTGTCACCTACGCGGTCATCTCCGGCGGCCTGGCCTCTGGCGTCGGCTACGTCCTCTGGTACGGTGCCGTTCGCTCGCTATCCAGGATCAGCGCCGCGGTGGTTCAGTTGAGCGTGCCTTGTCTGACCGGCATCGCTGGCTACCTCTTTCTCGACGAGGTGCTGACCGCCCGGCTGTTGCTCGCCAGTGCCGCCGTGCTTGGCGGCATCGGGCTGGTATTGCGCGCGGGGCAGGATCGTCCGGCCCGGCCTGCCTCCCGTAAAATCTGATGCTCATCCATCACCGAGCATGCCGACGACCATGGTAGCCAACACCCGATCCGATCTCCTTGCCGAGGCCGAAAGGCTCATCCGACAGGGAGGCTATTCGGCATTCAGCTATGCCGATCTGGCCAACAAGATCGGCATCACCAAAGCGAGCATCCACTACCACTTTCCAAGCAAGCAGCGCCTGGCCGAGGAAGTCGCAGAGCAGGCCATCGCGCGCTTTGTCGAGACGCTGGCTCGGATTGAAGGCGAGGAGGCGAGCGCGCTGGCCCGGTTGAGGCTTTACAGCCAGCTTTTTCTGGAGGGTTTCGACGACAACCTCCGGCCATTGTGCTGCGCCCTGTCGTCCGAGCTGGTTGTCCTGCCGGAGTCGATCCAGAAGATGACCACCCGCTACTTCAATGTTCACCTTGAATGGCTGACGAGGGTGGTCGATGCGGGCATCGCGCAGGGCGAACTCCGCTGGCCGGGTACTGCACAGGGTCTGGCGAAGCTGCTGCTGACCACCCTCGAGGGCGGCAGCCTGCTGGCCCGCGCCCACCGTAACGAAGCCTTGCTGTTTGCCGGTTTCGACCAGGTCATTGCACAGCTTTGATCCACGCCAGGTGCCAGCACGCTGCGGCCTGGCGGTATCACTTCTCATTGGAGATACCCATGCGTTTCAGGCGTTTTCTGCTGCTGTGCCTGCTGGCACTTTCCCCCCTCGTGACCCTTGTCGATGCCCAGGCTGTCGAAGTGAATGACGCTGCGGCCTTGCGCAATGTGACCGAGGGCAAGGGGATCTTTCTGATCGATTTCAATAACCCGGAAAAGGCCGCTTTTTACCTGAGCATCATCAAGGAGTCGCATGCCGGGCTGGTGCGCCAGGGAGTGCCCCCCGATTTCATCATCGTCTATATCGGGCCAACGGTTGGCTATCTGACCACCAAGCCCGATAGCCGGCTTGAGATGGATCACGAAGACGCGCTGGAAGTGATTGCGGACATGGTGCGCCAGCTGCATGGGCTTGGCGTCAGGCAGGAGGTCTGCGCCATCGCCACCCGGGTGCTGAAGATCGACAACAAGACCTTGCTGCCGGAGCTGACACTCGTCGCCGACGGCTTCATCTCCCTGATCGGCTGGCAGACGCAGGGCTACAAGCTGGTGCCACTGTTCTGATTCTTGACGGGGCCTGCGAGCGTCGCTTTCCCGCCTTCTTGTGTTGAAGACCCCGTGCCGACGATAGCTTGGCACGGGGTCTTCTGCATTGAAGCCCGGGATTTGTGGACATTCACGCCAGCCCCTTTGCCAGGGGGCTGCTCACAACGGCTATCCGGGCTGGGTGAGTGTCCGTGCACCCTAGCGCTGGCGGCGGCGCAGCACGAGGCCGCCCAGGCCCAGGGCCGCCAGCGCGAGGCTGGTGGGCTCGGGGATCTGCTGGGCCTGGAAGCCGGCCACCACGTCGTCGGTGATGCCCAGCACGAAGAACTGGTTGGGGTTGGCGGTGGGGGTGCCCTGCACCGACACGGTATCCAGGAAGTCGTTGTCGTTCACAACGATCAGGGTGTGCTGCAGCACGCCGTCCACCAGCACGTCGGGGCCGAAGGCGAGACCTTCGATCTTGGCCGGGATGGTCCGGTCGGTGAAGCCGTTGGCCTTGAGCAGGGTGACCAGATCGACGAACAGGCTCTTGGTGACGGCCTTGGGGGCCAGCGCCGCTTCGCCGGTGAGGGCCGCGACATCGGCCGCGCCGGCGAGGTCGATGCGGTAGAGCTTCTTCTGGACGGCCTTGGAGTCGTCGCCCAGGCCCTTGCCGTCGCGCTCGTCGAGGATGAACTCGTGGTCGTTGATGGCGACGATCTCGCTGATGCTGCCGTACTTGGGCTTGGCGACGGTGCCGATGTTGTCGAGCTTGTAGGCGTATTCGTGGGTGACCTTGCCGCTGGCGATGTCGATGGTGACGATGCGCACGGTGCTGGCGTCGGTGCCGCCGTCCTGCAGCAGCGGGCTCTGCATCACGCCCACCAGGGTCTTGCCGTCGGGGGTGATGGCGAGGCCTTCCATGCCCTTGTTGGCCACGCGGCCGCTGGTGTTGGCGCTGATCTCGGTGGCGCCCTGGGCCGACAGGGTGCTCACCGCGAACTTCTCGGGCAGGGTGAACACGTTGATGCGGTTGCCGGTGGTCTTGTCGAACTGATAGACGTAGGGGCCGTACTCGTCGGTGATGAAGACGCTCTGGCCGTTGGCGGCCACGCGGATGCCTTCCGGGTCGAAGCGGGCGTTGCTGCCGTTGGTGGACAGCCCGGCGCCGAAGGCGTCGGAGCGGCCGCTGAAGTAATGCTGGCCGCTGCTGCCGGTGATCACCGGGGCGCTGCCGTAGTTGAGCGCGTCGGTGCTGGAGAGCAGGGTGGTGGCGGTGAGGCTCGGGCTGAGGGTGGCGACGGCGCCGGTGGTGAAGGCGGCGCTGGCGAGGCCCAGGCTCACCGTCTGGTAGCGGGGGACCCACGAGGTGGTTTCATCCACCGCGGCATTCCAGCTGCTGGCGTTGGGGCCGCGATCGGGGGTGACGTAGAACTTGTCGCCGCCGGCCCAGGCGATGGCCGAGCCCATGCCGCCCAGAATGTTGGCGGCGGCGCCGTTTTCGAGGGTGCCGCTGAGACCGGACAGATCGGAGCCGGCGAGCTGGCCGATGCCGATGAGGGAGACCCCGGCGTGGGCGGCCGGGCTGGTGGCGAGCAGGGCCGGCACGACGACGGCCAGCAGACGTTTGGCGAACATGGGGACAACTCCTTGCAAGGCGGTGGATGCAAATCCGGGAAACACTACGCAAGGACTGTTACGCGGGGGTTAAGCCTGGTGATCCGGTTGTCCGGTGGGGAATGGGGTGGTGTCGGACTGAAGTCCGACCTACAGGGCGGGTGGTGCGCTTTGTAGCAGGGGATGGGGCTGTGGTGCTCCCTGTAGGTCGGACTTCAGTCCGACATCCGCCACGCCAGGATGAAGCATCGGGCGGACCCGATGATCCACGGGCGCCGATAGATGACGGATGGGCGCGGCGAGATCGTTGATGGGCGTCGTGCCATCGATTATCTGGCGCGCGCCATGATCGATCTCGCCGGCTCCATCGCTGATCCGATAGTCTCAACCGTCAATGGGACGCTTCCAATCAAGGGCGGAGACTATCGGATGAAGGACGAAAGGCGCCAGATGCTTGATCTACGGGCCTCCGCCCTTCATCCGGCGGGCTCAGGCTTCGGCTGCAGCGGTGGCTTCTTCCTGCTGCTGCAGCTGCCACATGCGGGCGTAGGCGCCGCCCCGGGCGAGCAGGTCGGTGTGGTGGCCGCGCTCGACGATGTGGCCCTGGTCGAGCACGATGATCTCGTCGGCGTTCATCACGGTGGATAGCCGGTGGGCGATGACCAGGGTGGTGCGGCCGCGGGCGGCGGCGTCGAGCTGGGCCTGGATGGCCTTTTCGGTTTGCGAATCCAGCGCCGAGGTGGCTTCGTCGAAGATCAGGATGTCGGGGTTCTTGAGCAGGGTGCGGGCGATGGCGACGCGCTGCTTCTCGCCCCCCGAGAGCTTGAGGCCGCGCTCGCCGACGCGGGTCTCCCAGCCATCGGGCAGGCGCTCGATGAAGCTTTCCAGTTGCGCAGCGCGGGCGGCGGCTTCCACCTCGTCGCGGCTGGCGTCGGGGCGGCCGTACTGGATGTTGTAGAACAGGGTGTCGTTGAACAGCACCGTATCCTGCGGAACGATGCCGATGGCGGCGCGCAGGCTGTCCTGGGTGAGCTGGCGGATGTCCTGGCCGTTGATGCGCACGGCGCCGCCCTGCACGTCGTAGAAGCGGAACAGCAGCCGGGCGAGGGTGGATTTGCCCGAGCCGGAGTGGCCCACCACCGCCACGGTGTGCCCGGCGGGGATGGCGAAATCCACGTCGTGGAGGATCTTGCGGGCCGGGTCGTAGGCAAAGCCCACGTGGTCGAAGCGCACGTCGGCGGCGCCGCGGGCGAGGGGCTGGGCATCGGGCGCGTCAGCCACTTCGCGGTGGGTGCCCATCAGCCCGAACATGCGCTCGATGTCGGTGAGGGCCTGGCGGATCTCCCGGTACAGCACGCCCAGGAAGTTGAGGGGGATGTAGAGCTGGATCAGGAAGGCGTTGACCAGCACCAGGTCGCCGAGGGTCATCCGCCCGTCGGCCACGCCCAGGGCGGCGCGCCACATCATCGCGGTGACGCCGCAGGCGATGATCGCCGCCTGGCCCACGTTGAGCAGCGACAGGGACTTCTGGTTCTTGATCTGGGCGGCCGTCCATTTGGCCAGCTCGGTGTCGTAGCGACGGGTCTCGAAGGCCTCGTTGTTGAAGTACTTCACCGTCTCGAAGTTGATCAGGCTGTCGATGGCCCGGGCGTTGGCGGCGGAATCCAGCTCGTTAGCCTGGCGGCGCAGGGCGGTGCGCCAGTTGGTGACCTTGAAGGTGAAGGTGACGTAGAGCGTGAGGGTGAACACCGTGATGAGGGCGAAGCTGGGTTCGTACTTCACCAGCAGGATGCCCACCACCAGCCCGATCTCGACGAAGGTGGGGAGGATCGAATACAGGGTGTAGCTGATCAGCGAGCCGATGGAGCGGGTGCCGCGCTCGATGTCACGGGTGAGGCCGCCGGTCTGGCGCTCCAGGTGGAAGCGCAGCGACAGGGCGTGCAGGTGCCGGAACACCTGCAGCGAGATCTCCCGCACGGCTTCCTGCGTCACCCGCGCGAACACCAGCTCGCGCAGCTCGGTGAGGGCCGAGGTGGAAAAGCGCAGCGCCCCGTAGGCCACCAGCAGCGCCGCGGGCACCACGATGAAGGCCTGGTCCCGGGAGATGTCGAGCCCATCCACCAGCTGCTTGAAGACCAGCGGCACCGCCACGTTGGCGAACTTGGCGCCGATCAGGCAGCTGAGTGCGAACAGCACCCGCCACTTGTAGGCCCACAGGTAGGGCAGCAGCTTCTTGATGGTCTGCCAGTCGTGGCGTTCGCCGGTGGCGGGAGTGGGAGGAGGGCCGGAAGGGGAGCGACGCATTGGGGCGGTGAGGAGTAAGGAGTAAGGAGTGAGGAGGGCTGTGCTGTACGAGGGTGCGCTGGCGTTGGAGCGTGGGTTGGTGCAGGAGGACGCGGCCGGGCTGGATGTGGCCTCGTTGCGTCTTACCCTTCACTCCTCATCAAACGCACTGCCAGGCCGATGAACAGCACGCCGCACAGGCGGTCGAGCCAGGGGCCGAGGCGGGGGCGGCGGGCGAGCAGGCGGCCGATGTGGCCGGCGGCGAAGGCCATCGAGCCGAAGATCACGACGGTCTGGGCGATGAACACGAGGCCGAGGACGAGCATCTGCAGCGAGACGCTGCCCAGGGCCGGGTCGGCAAACTGGGGCAGGAAGGCCAGGAAGAACAGCCCGACCTTGGGATTGAGGGCGTTGGCGACGAAGCCGCGGGCCACATCCCGCTGCCACGGGCGGGGCGGGCTGCCAGCCGCCGGGGAAAGGGCGCCGCCGCTACGCAGGGCCTGGATGCCCAGCCATACCAGCCAGGCCGCGCCGGCCAGCTTGAAGGCGGCGAACAGCCCGGCGGACGCGCGGATCAGCGCCGCCACCCCGAGGGTGGCCCAGGCGATGTGGGTGAGGCAGCCGGCCGCGCAGCCGAGCCCGAAGGCCAGCCCGGCGCGGCGGCCGCGGGCCAGGCTCTGGCCGATGACCATCAGGTTGTCGGGGCCCGGCGCGAGGGTGATCAGGACCGAGATGCCGAGAAAGGCGAGGAGCGTGTCGAGGGTGGGCATGGCGCCCGATTCTGGGCGGCCATGGCCGGGGCGTCAATGTGTGTGCGTGTGCTCGTTGCAGAGCAGGGAGGGATCGCTCACGGCGGTCTCGCCCATCTTCTGGAGGTTGTCGAGCACCCGCATCGAGGCGCTCTCCATCTCGTCCAGGTGGCGCAGCAGGGCGGCCTGATCGCCGGCGGCGTTGGCTTCGAGGGCGGCGATGCCGGCGGCGTGCACGCGGACGTGGGGCGGCTCGATCTCCCGGTAGCCGGGCAGCTTGCTGAAGCACGCCTGACCTTCGCCTTCGTAGTACCACTTGCCGAGGCGGCAGGCGGTGTGGCCGCCCACGTCGCCGGCCTTCAGGTCGAGCATGCCGAAGATGGCCAGGTAGATGCGGAACTTGAAGACGATGTGGTCGATCTTGGCCACCTCGACGAAGCTCTTCATGGCGCTGCCGGCGATCACCCCTTCCATGGCGCCGGAGAGGGCCATCAGGCGCTGCATGTCGCCGGTGGCGGTCTGGCCGCGGACGCTGAACTCGCTGGCCGTGCGGGCCAGGGTTTCCATGCTGTCGCGGGCGCAGGTCGAGTCGTCGCGGATGCGCGTGACGAGGGTGGAGATGTCGCGGGTGGCGGTGGAGGTGCGTTCGGCGAGCTTGCGCACTTCATCGGCCACCACCGCAAAGCCGCGGCCGGCTTCGCCCGCGCGGGCGGCCTCGATGGCGGCGTTGAGGGCCAGCAGGTTGGTCTGGTCGGCCACGTCGTGGATCAGCTTGACGATGGTGCTGATCTCGTCGGCCCGCTGGGCCAGGTTTTCCACCTGATGGGCGGAGACTTCGGATTCGGTGGCCAGGTGCGACAGGCTCTGGGCGATCTCGGTGGTGGCCTGGCCGCTGGCGTGGGACACATGGGCGGCCTCGATGGCCTTGTCCTTCTCGGCGCGCAGCAGGTTGGCCATTTCGGCCAGGCTGCCCTGGGCGTTGGTGAGCGAGTCTCCGAAGGCGCTCATGCGCTCGACGACCGCCAGCTGCCCGGCGGCGGCCTGCTGGTGTTCGGTGCTGGATTGCTGCAGCATAGCAATTTCGTCCCGCAGGGCTGCAACTTCAGCCTTCAGGGCTTCTTCGCGCGCCAGGGCGGTCTGAAGTTCGGTTTCCAGTTGGCGGAGTTTCGTACCGTTGAACCACATGATGTCTCGTCTCCGGATCGGGGCTGCAGGTGTCGGGCTGGCAGGCCACCGAGAGTAATTATCAAAAGCAGCGTGTTAACGGCATGTCGATTGATTTCTTTTGCCCCGGCTGCGGGGCTTTTATGTATCGGATCGTTCCATGACGACGCCCGCCGGACGGCTACCTTTCGTGCTTCTGGGGATCGTGGGTGCGGCGCTGGCGTGGTCGGCGCGCGCACCCTTCGACCGCACGACCTGGTGGATGGAGGTGGCGCCGGTGATGATCGCGGCGCCGCTGCTGGTGGCCACCCACCGGCGCTTTCCGCTCACGCCGCTGCTGCAGGTGCTGATCGCCGCCCACGCGCTGGTGCTGATCGTCGGCGGCGCGTGGACCTACGCCAAAGTGCCCTTCGGCTTCTGGCTGCAGGATGTGCTTGCGCTCGATCGCAACCCCTACGACCGCATCGGGCATTTCATGCAGGGGCTGGTGCCGGCGATGGTGGCGCGGGAGATCCTGCTGCGGCTGCGGGTGGTGCGCGGGCGCGGCTGGCTGTTCTACATCGTCACCAGCCTCTGCCTGGCGATCTCGGCGCTCTACGAGCTCATCGAGTGGGGCGCCGCGGTGGCCCTGGGGCAGGGCGCGGACGCCTTCCTGGGCACCCAGGGCGATCCATGGGATACCCAGAGCGACATGGCGATGGCGCTGGTTGGCGCCATCGTCGGGCAGGTGCTGCTGGGGCGCTGGCAGGATCGCCTGATCGGCCGGCTGGGCGGGCTGCGCCGGCCGCTGTGAGGCTCAGTGGAGGGTGCGCGGCATCGCCAGGGTGAATTCGGCGATGGGGGCGTCGAAGCGGGCGCCGTCGCCAGCCACCATCTGGTAGCTGCCCTTCATGGTGCCCACCGGGGTGTCGATGGTGCAGCCGCTGGTGTATTCGAACTGCTGGCCGGGCTGGAGCACCGGCTGCTCGCCCACCACGCCGGCGCCTTGAACCTCCTGCACCTTGCCTTCGGCGTCGGTGATGATCCAGTGGCGGCTGATGAGCTGGGCCGTCACGCTGCCGGTGTTGCGGATGGTGATGTGGTAGGCGAAGACGTAGCGGTTGGCCTCCACGTCGGACTGCTCGGGGATGAAGCGGGCTACGGCCGTAACCTGGATGGATTCCCGGTTGGGTGTCGTGGTCATTGTGCGGGGTACGTTTCGGGGTTGGGGTTATTCATTGAAGCCCAATCGCCGCTGCGCTGCAACCGCCGGCAGCGTTGGCGTGACGGGTTGCCAGCGGTAAACTGCCGGCCTCCCTCCGTCATCCGCCCCCTCCAAGGGCCTTTCCCATGAGCTACCGCATCGCCCCCAGCCTGCTTTCCGCCGATTTCGCGAAACTCGGCCAGGAGGTCACCCAGGTGATCGCCGCCGGTGCCGACTGGATTCACTTCGACGTGATGGACAACCATTACGTGCCCAACCTCACCATCGGCCCGCTCGTCTGCGAGGCGATCCGCCCCCACACCACCGCGCCCATCGACGTGCACCTGATGGTCAAGCCCGTCGACCGCATCGTGCCCGACTTCGCCAAGGCCGGCGCCGACGTCATCACCTTCCATCCGGAAGCCTCCGAGCACGTGGACCGCACCCTCGGCCTGATCCGCGACAGCGGCTGCAAGGCCGGCCTGGTGTTCAACCCGGCCACGCCGCTCAACTGGATGGACTACGTGATGGACAAGCTCGACGTGGTGCTGGTGATGAGCGTGAACCCGGGCTTCGGCGGCCAGTCGTTCATTCCCGGCACCCTCGCCAAGCTGCGCGAGGCCCGCGCCAAGATCGACGCCTACACCGCCCGCACCGGCCGCCAGATCCTGCTTGAGGTGGACGGCGGCGTGAAGGTGGACAACATCGCCCAGATCGCCGCCGCCGGCGCCGACACCTTCGTGGCCGGCTCGGCGGTGTTCGGCGCGCCCTGCGACACCGACCCGAACCGCTACGACACCGTGATCGGCAAGTTCCGCCAGGCCCTGGCCGGCTGATCCGGCGTCATCCTGCGGCGCGCCGCCGGGCCGACGGCGGCACGCCCAGGATCTTCACGAATGCCCGGCGCATCCGTTCCGGATCGCCGAAGCCGCAGCGCCGGGCCACCGCCTGCACCGAATCGCCGCCGCTCTCAAGCGCAGCCGCGGCCGCCTCGACTCGCAGCCGCTCCACCGCCCGCGCGGGCGACACCCCCACCTCCGCCGTGAAGCGCCGCGAAAAGTGGCGCGGGCTCATGCACGCCTTATCGGCCAGCGCATCCACGTCCAGCCGTTCGTCCAGATGGCTGCGGATGTGGTCGAGCAGCGCCGCAAAGCGCCCGTCGGCGGGCTGCAGGGCGGCCAGCTCGGAGAACTGCGACTGCCCGCCCGGGCGGCGGTAGTACACCACCAACTGGCGCGCCGCGTGGCGGGCGACGGCCTCGCCCAGGTCGTCGGCGATGAGCGCCAGGGCCAGGTCGATGCCGGCGCTGATGCCGGCGGACGTCCACACCTTGCCGTCGCGGATGAAGATCCGGTCGGCCTCGAGCTTCACCTTTGGAAACCGGCTCGCAAAAGCCGGCGTGCGCTGCCAGTGGGTGGTCGCCCGGCGGCCATCCAGCAGGCCCGCCGCGGCGAGCAGAAAAGCCCCGGAACACACGCTCGCCACCCGGCGCAGGCGGGCGCCGCTGCGGGCGACGAAATCCACCGTGGCGGCGCAGCCGGTGGCCGGATACACGCCGTCGCCGCCCACCACGATGAGGGTGTCGGGTTCGGTTTCGTCCGCCATCGGCTCGGTGGCGAGGCGGATGCCGCCGGAGCTGGCGACCAGCCCGCCGTCCCGCGACACCAACTGCAGCGCGTAGGCGCCGTGCACCGCGCCGTTGGCGGCCTCGAAGGCCGACAGGGGGCCGGCGGCGTCGAGGATCTGGAAATCCGGATAGACCAGAAAGCGGATGGTGCGGGTCATGGCATGAAATGAGGTAACTGTGTCATTTACGCCATCACTCTAGCCGGCGACGATGGGCGGGTCAAAATCTTCCGGAGCCCGTCATGAACCGCAATGTCCTGCTGCTGGCCCTGAGCCAGGCGCTGGCGATGACCGTCGTCAGCCTGATGCTGTCTGCCTCGGCGCTGGTCAGCGTCGATCTCGCCGCCACGCCCGGCTGGGCCACCTTGCCGCTGGCGGCCCAGTACCTCGCCACCATGCTGGCGCTGCATCCGCTGGCCCGCCTGTCCGCTCGACTGGGGCGGCGGCCGGTGTTCGTCGGCAGCGCGCTGGTGGGCGCCGCCGGGCTCGCGCTGGCGATGGCCG
>NZ_BSPX01000059.1:0-32295 GCF_030161255.1 Zoogloea oryzae | reverse complement strand
CGAGGTAGGCGGCGCGGTTGAGGTTCTCGCGGATCGCCACGTATTCCATCTCGGGGGTGATGATGCCCTGACGGGCGTAGTGCATCTGCGAGACGTTGGCACCGGCCTTGGCGCGACGGGGCTTGCGGTGCAGGCCGGGGAAGCGGAGTTCATCCAGGGCCGGGTCGGCGGCGCGGGCGCGGCCGTATTCGGAGGTGAGGTCCGGCAGCACTTCGGTGTCGCCGCGTTCCTCGATCCAGCCCTGGCGGAGCGCCGGCAGGCCGGAGCGGATGTCGATTTTGGCGGCCGGGTCGGTGTAGGGGCCGGAGCAGTCGTAGACGTAGATCGGCGGGTTCTTCTCGCCACCGAAGCCGGTGGGCGTGTCGGCCTGGCTGACTTCGCGCATCGGCACGCGGATGTCCGGGCGCGAGCCTTCGACGTAAATCTTGCGGGAGTTGGGCAGCGGGGCAACGGCAGCCTCGTCCACGTGGGCGGACGCGGCGAGGAATTTATCGTGGGCGTTCATGAAGGCTCCTTGGGGAGGGCCGCCGGAAGAGGAAGACGCGGCAGGAGCCACGTTTCCCTACGCCGGTACGACCCGGATCAGGTTCGGAGGGTAAGTCTCAGCCGGCAAGCGCCCACCAAAAAGCGCACCGGCACCCCTAACGTATCTGCTGAAAGTACTGGAAGCGACCGGTAAACGCAAGATTCCCCGAGGGTTTTGGCGGGCTTCGCAAAGTGGCGGCGGCTAAAGCTTTGGTGCCTTCGGGCCGAAATAGGGGCATCCGGCCCTTGCGGCCCGCCAATTTCCGGAGAATAAAAATGCGCTACCGTCTGCGCCCCCTCGTTGCCCTGCTGGCGCTTGCCGGCATGTCTTCCGCGCTGGCTGCCGATTGGCAGACCATCGCCTCCGACAAGAAGCGCACGATCGAACTCGACCGGGCGAGCATCCTGCAGTCCGATCCGGGAACCAAGGTGGCCTGGGGGCGGATCGTGCTGTCCGACGCCGAGGCGGCAACCGCCGGCTATGCGGCGGTGAAGGCGCTCAACCGCTACGATTGCCGGAACCAGACCTTCGCCACCATCAAGCGGGTGTATCTGGACGCCGATTCGGCGGTGGTCAAGGACGAGAAGGTCAAGGTCGAGAAGGACATGCCGGTGGCCGCCGGCAGCGTGGACGAGAAGCTGTGGCGCGACGTGTGCAAGCCCGCCGGTGGCGGCGACATCTCGGCGCTGGCCAAGAACGCCGCCAAGGCGGCCCAGACGGCCCAGGCCAAGCCGGAGCTGCGCGCGGCCGACTACCGCCCGGCCAAGGGCGCCGAGAAGCCGGTGGTGGCCCAGGTTTCCGAGGCCAAGGGCGAGCATGGCGCCGAGCCGGCGCTGCCGATCAAGAAGAATTTCATCGACAAGCCGGCGCCGCCTCCCAAGGCCGAACCGGCTGCCGAGAGGCCCGTGGAGCGTCCGGTGCGCGCCGAGGCGCCGCCGGAAGTGCAGCGGGTGCCGGCCTATGTGCCGCCGCCCCGGCCGAAGCCGCGGGTTGTGCGCTCGCCGGTGGTGTCGGTGGATGCCCATGCGGCCCACGGACCGGCTGCCGCGGGCACGCCGCTGGCCCATCACGACATCCACTGGAGCTACGACGGCGAAGGCGGCCCGGCCAACTGGGGCGTGCTCAAGCCCGAATGGCAGCTGTGCGGTAGTGGCGAGCGCCAGTCGCCGATCGACATCCGCGAGGGGATCAAGGTGGAGCTGGAGCCGATCCGCTTCGACTACAAGCCGACCCAGTTCCGCATCGTCGATAACGGCCATACCGTGCAGGTGAACGTCGGCCCCGGCAGCAGCCTGCAGGTGATGGGGCGTTACTACGATCTGGTGCAGTTCCACTTCCACCGCCCGTCCGAAGAGCGCATCAACGGCAAGGGCTTCGAGATGGTGGCGCACCTGGTGCACAAGGATCTGGACGGCCGGCTGGCGGTGGTGGCGGTGCTCCTGGAGCGCGGCCAGCTGCATCCGCTGGTGCAGACCCTGTGGAACAACCTGCCGCTGGAGAAGAACGTGGATTACTCGCCGGAAGGTGTGGCGATCGATCTGAACGAGCTGCTGCCGAAAGATCGCAACTACTACACCTACATGGGTTCGCTGACCACGCCCCCGTGCAGCGAGGGTGTGCTGTGGATGGTGATGAAGCAGCCGCAGCAGCTGTCGCCGGAGCAGATCGCGATCTTTGCGCGGATGTATCCGATGAACGCGCGGCCGATCCAGTCGGTGCGTGGTCGGATGATCAAGGAATCCCGCTGAAGGGGATGGGGGCCTGACGGGGCTGCGGCCCCGGCGTGACACAACGGAAAAGGGCGAACCGGGCGGTTCGCCCTTTTTGCGTTCACTCGCCGGTGCGGGCTTCGAGCTCGATGATCATCTGGTCGACACCGTCGGCCAGCTGGCCGGCGAGGACGCGGCTGGCGGGGTCGGCGGCGCGGGCGGACAGGTCGGTCTGGGCAGCCAGTTCGTAGATCGTCTGGGCCTTGAGGGAGCCGGCGGTGCCCTTCAGGCTGTGGGCGATGAAGGAGAGTTCGGACAGATCGCCCTCGCCGGCGGCCAGCGCCCGCAGGCGCACGACGCTGGTGCGGTAGTTGGCCAGGGCCCGGCTGGCAAGCCGGGTGACGAAAGCCGTCTTGCCCTTGAACTGGGTTTCGAGCCCTTGCCAGTCGATGAGGCCATGAGTGGGCGTGGAGGTGGGCACGGTGTGGTCGGGTGTATCGGAGGACATGGCAGTGGTCTCGTGGGTGGCCTGCTTTCGGCAGTGTCTCAGGATTTCGGTGACGAGTGTATTCAGATCAAGGGGCTTCGGGATGTGGGCGAGCATTCCTGCCGCGAGGCACTGATCCCGGGCTTCGATGCCGGCGTGGGCGGTCAGCCCGAGCACCGGCAGGGTGGGGTCGAGGGCGTGCAGGTGGCCGGTCAATGCGTAGCCGTCCATGTCGGGCATCTGGATGTCGGTGATGGCCACGTGATAGCGGGCGGTGCCTTCGGCTTCGAGCCGGGCGAGGGCCTCGGCGCCACTGGCAAGGCAGTCGATCTGCGCGCCTTCCTGGGTGAGCAGGTCGGTGAGGACGATGCGGTTGATCTCGTTGTCGTCCACCGCGAGGACGGTGAGCCCGGCGAGGCGGGCTTCCGGCGGGGTGTAGGCGGTGTTCTGGACAGCGCCGATGTTGCGCAGGCATTCCACCAGATGGCGGGCGCGCAGCGGGCGTTCGATGAGCGGCAGGCGGCCGGAGAGGCCGTCCGCCAGGCCCGACATGTCGATCTCGTCGATGCGGCCGGCGAGGGCCAGGGGGCGGCCTTCGTCGCGGTTCTGGCGCAGCCATTTGCGCCAGTCGAGGCCCTGCTCGGCGATGCGGGCGTCGATGACGATCAGGGTATCGTCGGGGAGCGTGCCACCCGGTGCGTCGAGGGTGATGGCCGGAATGCCGCGGGCTTCGATCTCGGCGACGAGGCTGGTAGCGTCGTCGACCGGAAAGCCGGCCAGCGCGATGCGCCCGGGCGGCGGAGGGGGTTCGGGTTCGGCGGCGATCAGCGGAATGCGCACGTCGAAGCTGCTGCCGACACCCGGCGTGCTGGTCACCACGATGTCGCCGCCCATGGCCTTGACCAGGTGGGACGAGATCGACAGGCCCAGGCCGGTGCCACCGAAGCGGCGGGTGGTGGAGCTGTCGGCCTGTTCGAAGGGCTGGAACAGGCGCTCGACCTGCTCGGGCGTCATGCCGATGCCGGTGTCGCGGATGCGGATGCACAGCCGGTCGGCCTCTACCCGCGCCTCGAGGCTGACCGAGCCGGTGTCGGTGAACTTGATGGCGTTGCCGAGCAGATTGACCAGCACCTGCGACAGGCGCAGGGGATCGCTGCGGCAGCTGGCGGGCAGCCCGTTCTCGCGCACGAAGAACTTCAGCCGGCGGGTGTAGGCCCGTTCGGCGGTGAGGGTGAGGGCGGAGTCGATGACCTTGCCGGGTTCGATGGGGATGTTTTCGACCTTCAGCTTGCCGGCCTCGATCTTGGAGCAGTCGAGGATGTCGTTGATCACGCCCAGCAGGTGCTGGCCGGACTCGTTGATCCGGATGAACTGCTGCTCGGCGTTGCGCCCGGATGAGTTGCGGATGCCCATCTGGGCGAGGCCGAGGATGGCGTTGAGCGGGGTGCGGATCTCGTGGCTCATGTTGGCCAGGAACTCGCTGCGGGCCTGGGCGAGGCGTTCGGCTTCGGTGCGGGCCAGGACGTGGGCGCGCTCGACCCGTCGGCGTTCGAGCATCTCCTGGATCACGATGAAGATGACCGCCAGCGGCACCAGGCCCATGCCGAGCAGCAGCAGCGGCGGGATCGAATGGCTGGTGAGCTCGCCCTCGGTGATCAGCGCGGCCAGCGCCAGGGGTGAGCCCTCGACCTGCTGCTTGAGGGCGGCGATGGGCGCCTCGTCGTCATTGTTGCTGATGCTGATCGCGCCGGTCTTGCCCCGGTTGCCGAGCCCGGAGAGGGCGAGCCGTACCTCCGGCTGGCGGAACGGGCCGGGCGCGGCGCTGGAGACGGGGTCGCCGGACCGATTGTTGATCAGGGCCTCGGGGCGCAGGGCGGTGCTGACGCTGACCCGGTTTTCGATCGGGGAGAGCGGGCCGCTGGCGATGATGTGGCCGCGAACCCGCCCCTTGATCGTCACCGGCTGGGTGAAGCGCAGCCGTTTGCCGTCGTCGAGCAGCTCGACGCCGCGGGGGGCTGCGGCGGTGGGGGGCGCGTCGGTGGCGCCGTCGGGGAGATCGCCGACCTGAGCAACGATGGCGCCCTTGTCGTCGGCGAGGGTGAGCTGGTCGTAGATGGGGGCAAAGCCCAGACGCTTGCGCTCGATGAGGCGGCTGAACTTGTCGTCGATGGCCTGGATCTGGATGGCGAGGCCGTAGTCGGCAGTCATGCCCAGGTCGACGCTGCCGAAGTAGCTGGCGACGACTTCCGATTCGGCCAGATCAGTGAGGTCGTTGTGGCGTTCGGTGAAGTAGTAGGAGAGGGCATCGGCCCGGCGCACGAGATCGAGCTGGGCGGCGTCGATGAGGTTCTGCCGCAGCTGCTCCCGGACGCCCAGATTGTGCACGAGCAGGCTCACCGCATAGCCGACGAAGATCAGGATGGCGATGAAGCTCTTCCGGTAACGCCTTAGCAGGGAGTCGTCGCTGGACATGAAAATGGGCAGATCGCTTCCGGGGCTGCCGCCGCCTGGGGCGGGCGCGGTGTGCTGGATGACACGTGACTCCTTCGATAACGGAGCCCGGCGGTGAATCTTTACCGGAAGTTACCTTGTTTACAGGGGTTTTGTGCAGTCCCGTGTCATTTTTCCATCGCGCTCGCGGCGATTTCGAGGGAGCGCAGGCGAAGCTCCGGGTCGAAGACGTCGCAGACGACGATGAACTCGTCGGCGTCGGTGAGCTGGGCGAGGCGGGCAAAGCCTTCGCGGACCCGTTCCGGGCCGCCTACCACCCCGGCGGCGAGGAAGTCGCCGATGGCGGCGCGCTCTTCGGGGCGCAGCTTGTCCATGAAGTGCGCAACCGGGGGCTGCAGCCGGCGCCGGTTGCGGTTGAGGATGCCGAGCACCCGCTGGTAGTTGCTGCTGGCCAGGAACTCGGCCTCTTCGTCGGTGGGGGCGGCCATCACCGGCACGCCGATCATCACGTAGGGCTTGTCGAGCACCGCCGACGGCTGGAACTTGCTGCGGTACAGGGCGATGGCCTGGAGCAGCTGGCGCGGGGCGAAGTGGGAAGCGAAGGCGTAGGGCAGGCCGCGTTCGGCGGCGAGGCGGGCCGAGAACAGGCTGGAGCCGAGGATCCAGATCGGCACGTTGGTGCCGGCGCCGGGCACGGCGACGACCCGCTGGCCGTGCTGGACGGGGCCCAGGAGCTGTTGCAGCTCTGACACCTCGCGGGGGAAGTCGTCTTCGGTCTCGACCCGGTCGCGGCGCAGGGCGCGCATGGTGACGCTGTCGGTGCCGGGGGCGCGGCCGAGCCCGAGATCGATGCGGTCGGGGTAGAGCTCGGCGAGGGTGCCGAAGGCTTCGGCGACCACCAGCGGCGCGTGGTTGGGCAGCATGATGCCGCCGGAGCCGACGCGGATGCGCGTGGTGCCGCCGGCGATGTGGCCCACCAGCACGGCGGTGGCCGAGCTGGCGATGCCGGGCATGTTGTGGTGCTCGGCCACCCAGTAGCGGGTGAAACCAAGGGCTTCGGCGTGACGGGCGGTGGACAGGGCTACCGCCAGGGCGTCGGCCACGCTGCGGCCTTCGCGGATCGCCACGAGGTCGAGCATGGACAGCTTGATGTCTTTCAGTGTCTTCATGCCCCCCATTCTAGAATGTATTGCGAATCGTTTCCGATGCTTCCGGAGAATGGTGGTGCGGCGGGCCCTACTTGGTGGCCTTGCCGCCGGGAATGTCGCGGAAGAACTCCGGCAGGTAGCGGGGCGCCACGCGGAAGTACTTCTTCACCAGCTTCATGTAGGTGCCGTCTTTCTTGATGCCGGCGAGGAACTGGTTGAAGGCTTCGCGCAGTTCGGGGGAATCCTTGCGGAAGGCGGCGGCCATGCGCTGTTCTTCCGAGATCGGGCCGATCACCTTGATCTTTCCCGGCCACAGTTCGAGGGCGATCATCACGTCGGGTACGTCGAGCAGGGTCATGTCGCTTTCGTGCTTGAGCATGGCGGGCACGATGTCGTTGAGGTTGGTGCTGCCGGTGAAGCGCTTGAGCTTGAGGCCCTTGTTCTCGAGATCGTAGAGGGTCGGGTCGAGGCAGGAGTTGTCCATCACGAAGGTGGTGCCGAGCTTGAGGGCGGCCTTGGTGGCGCGGATGTCCTGCTCCTTGTCGCCGCTGGGCTTGATGGGCTGGGCGGGGTTGTCGGGGCGGGCCAGCAGCCACACGGCGGAGGGGAAGGTCGGGTCGGAGAAATCCACCACCTTCAGGCGTGGGGGCAGGATGGTCATGCCGTTGGCGATCATGTCGCCGCGGATGGGGCGCCGGCCGACTTCCTGGACGGTGGGCTTGAAGCGGATCTCCTTGCCGGTGAGGTCGCCGAAGATGGTTTCCCAGGTGCTGGGCACGAACTCATAGCGCACGCCGAGATGCTTGGCGAAGAGCTGGACGATCTCCACGTCGAGCCCGTCGCCGCTGCCGGTGACGAAGTTGGCGTAGGGCACGCCCAGGTGGCGCAGCACGCCCCGCTCGCGGATCTCGCGCAGGTCGTTGGCAAGGGCGCCGCCGCAGAGACACAGGAGGCTGGCTGCGAGGATCAGCCGGCGGACGAGGGAGGCGGGTTTGTGCAGCATGGGGGTTCCTTCGAGCTGTCCGGATGCCGTGGGTGCGGCGGGCGGTGTGTCTGGCAAGTAGCGGTGAAGGTAGCCGAAACTTTAGGACGGTTGCGATCAAAAATGCTGATCAGGTTTCGTCGGCGACGGCCGCGGCGAGAAAACGTTCGAGGCGCGGCTCGGCGCAGAAGCCCACGTTGAGACGCAGGAAGCCGGACGGCTGGTTCTGGGGGCGGAAGACGTTGCCCGGGGCGAGCAGGATGTTGTCGCGGGTGGCGCGACGGGCCAGCTCGGCGGTGTCGGTGAGGCCGGGCACCCGGGCCCACACGAAGGGGCCGCCGCGGGGCTCTGGTTCGGGCTTGAGGCCGACCCGTTCCAGCATCCGCAGGGCCTGCCCGGTGGATTCGGCGAGGCGGCCCTTCAGGCGGTCGAGCAGCTTGCGGTAGTGGCCGTCGGTGAGGAGCTGGTGGACGAGCTGCTCGGCGAGCTCGGCCGACGACATCATCGAGACGATCTTCACGTCGGTGAACAGATGCGCCAGATCCGGCCGGCAGGCCAGGAAGCCGACCCGCAGGTTGCCCGAGATCGTCTTGGAGAAGCTGGAGGTGTAGATTACCCGGTTCAGCTGGTCGAGCCCGGCGAGGCGGGTGGCAGCGTCGGGGGCGAGGTCGCCGTAGATGTCGTCCTCGACGATCATGAAGTCGTGCTTCTCGGCAAGTTGCAGTACCCGGAAGGCGACCGCCGGCGAGAGGTTGCAGGCGGTGGGGTTGTGGAGCACCGAGTGGGTGAAGAACAGCCGCGGCTGGTGCTCGGCGAGGATGGCTTCGAGGGCCGCGGTGTCGGGGCCGTCCGGGGTGCGTGGCACGCCCATCAGCGCCACGCCGTACAGGCGCAGGTTGCCGAAGAGGTTCCAGTAGCCGGGGTCGTCCACCAGCACGCAGTCGCCGGGCTTGAGGAAGTAGCGGCACACGATGTCGAGCGCCTGATGCACGCCGTAGGTGAGCACGATCTGTTCCGGCGTGGCGCCGATGCCGATCTCCGCCAGCCGTACCTGCAGCTGGGCGCGCAGGGGCGCGTAGCCCTGGGCCGAGCCGTAGCTCACCGGGCGCACGTCGGCGCGCCGGGTGAGGCCGCGCAGGGCACGCAGTACGCCGGCTTCGTCGAGCCACGCGGCGGGCAGGCTGCCCGAGCCGGCCAGGATGCGCTCAGGATCGCCATTGGCCATCTCGCGCATCAGCCAGCTGGCGTCGATGGCGCGCTCGATGGCATCGGCGCCGCCAATGGCGCGGGCAGGCTGGGCGCGGCTCGCCACGTAGAAGCCGGAGCCCCTGCGCGACTGCAGGTAGCCCACCGCCACCAGCCGGTCGTAGGCCTCGACCACGGTGAAGCGCGACACGCCGTGGTGCTCGGCAAACTGGCGGATCGGCGGCAGGCGTGCACCGGGGCGCAGGATGCGGTCGTCGATGCGGGTGCGCACGGCGGTGACGATCTGGTCCACCAGCGGGGTGGGGCTGTCGGCGGAGAGGGTGAGCTGCAGCATGGGAGGCTCCGGTGTATCGGTCGGATCGCCGGGCCAGATGGCCGGTTGCGACCGGTACGGGAAGGTGATTTGTCCGGGTAGTGTATCTGGGGTGGGGTGAAATTGTTCGGTATTGTCAGGTCGTCCGAGTTGATCTTCGAGGAGACCTGCCATGTTTCGCCTGCCCCTGCTTGTGCTGACCACCGCCATCGCCCTTGCGGCCGCGCCGGCCCGGGCCGGTGGCGTGGAGGCTTATTGCCCCGATCTGAAATGGGTGCTGCTGGCGCCGCCGGGCGGCAGCGCGGTGCAGGTGATCGACGTGAGCCGCGGTGTGACGCCGCTCTCCACCCTGCGCAGCCGGCCCCGCGGCGCGGTGCTGGCGGTGCATGTGCAGGTGGCGAGCCGGCGGGTGTGGGTGCTGGCGGAGAACGGGCTGGACGCCCACGACGGCTTCAATGGCCGGGTGTTGGGCCATTGGCGGGCGCCGGAGGGTGTGCGGCTCGACCGACTGGAGGCGGACGCCGCTGGCCGGCTGACGGCGTGGAGCGGAGCGCGGCCCTTCGAGGCGGTGCAGGGCGCGGCGATGCTGGTGCCGGCAGGCGCGCGGGTGAGCTGGCGCTGAAGGCCTGCCTGAGCGCTCAGGGGCCAAGGGCGGCGAAGCCCTGGCGGTAGAGGGTGGCGAGTTCGTGGGCCATCTTGCGACGCTGGGCCGGATCGGTGGCGAGGGTGCGGGCGAGGCTGCCGGCCACGTCGGAGACGTGCACCGCGCCCGGGTGGCCGGTGGCTTCCCAGGTGGCGGCGAAGGCGGCCTGTTTGGTGGGGTGGCCGGCCTGGCGGGGGTGGAGCACGTTGACCCGCGGCAGCCCGAAGGCCGTCGCCACGATGCGGCCGTGCAGGCTGCTGCCGCAGTAGCCGCGGCTGTGGGCGATGAGGGCGCAGATGTCCCACAGGTAGAGGGAGTTGAGGATGGTCAGCGGCCGGGTGCGCAGCAGGCCGGCGAGGCGCTGCAGGCAGTCCAGGTCGTCGTGCCACGGCGCGGCGCCGGCGCGGAACAGCGCGATGCCGAGTCCGGCTGTGGCGGCGGCCTGGTCGAGCTGCGCGGCCAGGGCTGCGAGGGTGGCATCGTCGCCGAAATCGGCACCCAGCTGAACGGCCAGATAGCCGCTCTGGAAAGCCGCGCGGATGTCGGCGAGCTCGCCCCGGGTGGCGTGGGCGTCAATGGTGGGGCCGAAGAGTTCGGCCACCATCACCGCCGGGTCGGGCATCAGCCGGGCCTGGATGCCGGCGGCGCGCAGGTGGGCTAGGGTGAGCCGGTCGCGCACGCCCACGGCGTTGGCGGCGCGGAGGGCGGTGATGACTTCGTCGCGCAGGTCGGGCGGGCTTTCGGCCAGCTCGACCCCGCCCACGGCGCAGTAGATGCGCCGCTGGGCCGCGGGAAGCAGCCCGGGCGGGACGCAGTACGGGGCGTGGGACGGCAGGCCGAGGATGCGCTCGGTCCATGCGTCCCGCGCCGACGGGCTGGCGTCGAGACGGCTGACGATGACCTGGGCGGCGGCTGGCGGCTGGAGCATCACCGCGGCCTCCCAGGCCTTGCAGGTGAGGAGCTCGCCGCCGGCGTGGATAAGCCGGATCGGCTTGTCGCCCCAGGTTTCGGCCAGCTGGGTGATGGCATGGACGGGGTGCCCGCCCCACTCCCGCATGTCCCGTTCGGCGAGCCCGGCGAAGATCAGTGGCCGGGCCGGCAGCAGGGCGGCGGCCACGTGGGGAAACAGCATGTCGCCGAAATTGTGCCGGTCAAAGGCGCCAAACAGGATGGTCGGGAGGGTCATCGTGGGGCTGGGGACGGTCAGCCGAGGTTGCGCAGGGCGAAGTCCCAGTCGATCAGCTTGTCGAGCAGGGCATTGGCGTAGTCGGCGCGCCGGTTCTGGTAGTCGAGGTAATAGGCGTGCTCCCACACGTCGATCGCCAGCAGCGGCTTGAGGCCGGCGGTGAGCGGGGTGTCGGCATTGCCGGTCTTGACGATCTTGAGGCGCTCGCCATCGGCCACCAGCCAGGCCCAGCCGCTGCCAAACTGGGTGATGGCTGCGTTGGCGAATTCCTTCTTGAAGGCGGCGACGCTGCCGAAGGCCGCTTCGAGGCGCTGGCGCAGCGCGGCCGGTGGTTCGCCGCCGCCGCGGGGGCGCAGGCTCTGCCAGTAGAAGCTGTGGTTCCAGGTCTGCGCGGCATTGTTGAACAGCGCGGCCTGGTCGGGCTTGCCGGCGCTGGCGGCGATGAGCTGGACGAGCGACTGGCCTTCGAGGGGCGTGCCGGCGATGAGCCTGGCGGTGTTGTCGGCGTAGGCCTTGTGGTGTTTGCCGTAGTGGTAGCCGAGGGTGTTGGCCGAGAGCACCGGGTCGAGGGCGTCGAGGGCGTAGGGGAGGTCGGGGAGGAAGTTCTGGCTCTGGGCGGCGGCCCGGGCGCGGAGTGGCAGGCCGGTCGCGCCGAGCAGGATGGTGTTGCCGGCGGCGAGGAGGAGGCTGCGCCGGGTGGTCTGCGGGGCGGTGTGTCGCATGGTTGCTCCTGACTGAGGTGACAGCAGGAGCTCAGAGTATCGCAAGTTCAAAAATTGTCCATGTCAACTTCTTGAGTTTTAACGTTGTGACAAATTCACGGTTTTGGGTGAATCCATTTGGGCGTCCTGTCTCTGGCGGGGGGCTGGAAGGGTTTTGCGGCTGACGTGAGGGCTGGGGAGGTGAAGGACGCGGCGGATCGACAGGATCGTAGGCGTCTTTGGCGGCTCAGGGCGGCGGTGGCGGTTGTTCCACATCATTTGACGATTCCGCTCGACGGGGCCCGTCCCGGATGCGGAAAAGCGCTGCCTTTACAGGCATCTTGTGCTTGTCTAGAATTTACTGACTAACCGGTCAGTCAGTAAATTTTCATGATCAACACCGACAGTCATCGCCGCCAGCGCCGCAAGGATGCCCGTCCGGCCGAGCTGGCCGCTGCCGCCCTGGCGCTCTTCGTGGAGAAGGGCTTCGCCGCCACTCGCCTGGATGATGTGGCCAGCCGCGCCGGCGTCTCGAAGGGCACGCTCTACCTCTACTTCGACAGCAAGGAAGCCTTGTTCCGCGCGGTGATCGAGGAATCCATCGTGCCGATGATCGGCGAGGTGGAGGCGATGGTCGAACAGTTCAAGGACGACCCGGCCCATCTGCTCCGATCCCTGCTGGTGTTCTGGTGGGAGCGCATCGGTTCCACGTCACTCGCCGGGACCTGCAAGCTGATGCTGTGCGAGGCGGGCAACTTCCCTGAGGTGGCCGTCTACCTGAACGAACGGGTGATCGGCCCGTGGCACATGCTGCTCAACAAGGTCATCGAGGCCGGCATGCAGAAGGGCGTCTTCCGGCAGGGCAACCCGGAGAGCGTTCGCCAGATGGTCTTTTCCCCGCTCTTGCTGCAGTCGGTCTGGCAGTGCTCGCTGCACATGTGCAGCGGCGCGCGGCCGATGCCTGACAACTATTTCGACACCTTTTTCGACGTGCTCTTCCGCGGCCTGCTGGTCGAGCCCACCGAGGAATCCCAACGATGAACCGACGCATCCTCATCGGCGCCCTTACCGTGGCGCTGCTTTCCGCATGTTCCAAACCCCAGCCGGTGGCCGAAGGGCCGCGGCCGGTGATGGTCCAGAAGCTGGCCCTGTCGTCGGTGCAGGCCGGGGCGCTGTACTCGGGCGAGGTGCGGGCGCGCTACGAATCCGACCTGGCTTTCCGCATCACCGGCAAGATCATCGAGCGCAAGGTGGACGTGGGGGCGGTCGTCAAGCCCGGCCAGCTGCTGGCGCGGCTCGACCCGAGTGACGCCGGCCTCAACGCCGAGGCGGCCCGGGCCCAGCTGGCGGCGGCCCAGAACGAGCTGGCCTACGCCAAGGCCGAGGTGGAACGCTACCGGGATCTGGTCGCCAAGAACTTCGTCTCCCGCAGCGTGCTGGACGCCAAGGAGACCACCTTCAAGTCGGCCCTCGCCCGCGTCGAGCAGGCCCGCGCCCAGGCGACGGTGGCTGGCAATCAGGCCGGCTACACCAGCCTGGTGGCCGATCAGGCCGGGGTGATCACCGCGATCACCGCCGAGGTGGGGCAGGTGGTGAAGGATTCGGCGCCGGTGATGAAGCTGGCCCGGGATGGCGAGCGTGAGGTGCTGATCGCCGTGCCCGAGAGCCGCATCGCTGCGCTGCGCAAGGCGGGGAGCATCGAGGTGCGCCTGCTGGCGGCGCCGGATGCGGTGTTCGCCGGCCGGGTGCGCGAGGTGGCCCCGGCGGCCGATGCGGCCACCCGGACTTACGCGGTGCGCGTCACCATCGTCAATGCGACGCCGGAGGTGCAGCTGGGCATGACCGCCAACGTGATCCTGCCCGACGCGGCGGCGGCCGGCGGCGGCCTGCTGGTGCCGGCCACGGCGCTCTTCGAGCACGACGGCGGCAGCGCGGTGTGGGTGCTGCAGCCGGAAGGCGAGCTGGTCAAGGCGGTGCTGCGCAAGGTGCAGGTGCGCCAGTTCCGCGAGGACGGTGTGCTGCTCGCCGGCGGCGTTCAGCCGGGCGAGACCATCGCAGCGGCGGGGGTTCACAAGATCGTCGCCGGCCAGCTGATGCAGCCGCGGGTGGCGAGCCGTCCGGCGGCGGCCACGGTTGGCGCGGGGGGCTGAGGCGATGGGTTTCAATCTGTCGGAATGGGCGCTGCGCCACCAGCCGCTGGTGCGCTTCCTGATCGTGCTGCTGGCGCTGGTCGGGGTGCTGTCGTACCAGAAGCTCGGCCAGTCGGAAGACCCGCCCTTCACCTTCAAGGTGATGGTGGTGCGCACCGAATGGCCCGGCGCGTCGGCGCGGGAGATGGAAGAGCAGGTGACCGACCGGATCGAGAAGAAGCTGCAGGAGGTGCCCAATGTGGACTACCTGCGCAGCTACTCGCGGCCGGGCGAATCGGTGGTGCTTTTCGTGGCCAAGGATTCGACGCCGGCGAAGGACGTGCCGGACATCTTCTATCAGGTGCGCAAGAAGATCGGCGACATCCGCGGCACGCTGCCAACGACGATCCGCGGGCCGTACTTCAACGACGAGTTCGGCGACGTGTTCGGCAACATCTACGCGCTGACCGGCGACGGCTTCGACTACGCCCAGCTGAAGGCCGAGACTGACAAGATCCGCGCCGAGCTGCTGCGGGTGCCGAGCGTGGCCAAGGTGGATCTCATCGGCGAGCAGGAGCAGCGCATCTACGTGGCGCTCTCCAACGCCCGCTTGGCAACCCTCGGGCTGGATGTGCAGACGGTGACGACGGCGCTGGCCCAGCAGAACGCGGTGGTGCCCGGCGGTTACTTCGAGACCAAGGACGAGCGGATCTACCTGCGCCCGAGCGGCGCCTTCGACACCGTCGAGGCGATCCGCGACATGACGATCCGGGCTGGCGGGCGCGAGCTGCGCATCGGCGACATCGCCACCGTGCGGCGCGGCTTTGTCGAGCCGCCGGCGCCGGGCTTCCGCTTCCAGGGGCAGGACGCGCTGGGCCTCGGCGTGTCGATGGCCAAGGGCGGCGACATCATCGCCCTGGGCGCCAACCTCAAGGAAACGACGGCCCGCATCCAGGCCAATCTGCCGGTGGGCATGGAGCTGAAGGAAGTCGCCAGCCAGCCGGAAGCCGTGCAGCGCTCGATCAGCGAGTTCGTTCATTCGCTGGCCGAGGCGGTGATCATCGTGCTGGTGGTGTGCTTCTTCTCGCTGGGGCTGCGCACCGGGCTGGTGGTGGCGCTGTCGATTCCGCTGGTGCTGGCGGTGACCTTCTTCGGGATGCGGCTGTTTGACGTGGGCCTGCACAAGATCTCGCTGGGCGCGCTGATCCTGGCGCTGGGCCTGCTGGTGGACGACGCGATCATCGCCGTCGAGATGATGCTGGTGAAGATGGAACAGGGCTGGGAGCGCTCGAAGGCCGCAGCTTTTGCCTACACCAGCACCGCGGGGCCGATGCTCTCCGGCACGCTGGTGACGGTAGCGGGCTTCCTGCCTATCGCCACGGCGCAGTCTTCCACGGGCGAATACACCCGCTCGATCTTCCAGGTGAATGCGATCGCGCTGCTGGCCTCGTGGCTGGCGGCGGTGATCGTGGTGCCTTACCTGGGCTACGTGCTGCTGCCCGATCCGCGCGGGCCGAAGAAGCCGAGCTGGTTCTCGAAGCGCTTTCCGCGGCTTGATGCTTTCAAGGACCGCATCGGTCTGGGTGACCCGCACATCGAGGGCGACGAAGATTCGGTCTTCCGCACGCCGTTCTACAACCGCTTCCGGGCGGTGGTGGATTGGTGCGTGGCGCGGCGCTGGGTGGTGATCGGCACCACGCTGGCGATCTTCGCCACGGCGATCGTCGGCTTCGGGATGGTTCAGCAGCAGTTCTTCCCCAACTCGACGCGGCTTGAGCTGCTGATCGACCTGCGCCTGCCCGAAGGGGCGAGCCTGCGGGCGACCAAGGCCGAGGTCGAGAAGCTCGAAACCGTGCTGAAGAACGAGAAGGGCATCCACAACTACGTGGCCTACGTGGGCACCGGCAGCCCGCGCTTCTACCTGCCCCTCGACCAGCAGCTGCCGGCCGCCAACTTTGCGCAGTTCGTGGTGCTCACCGACAGCATCGCGAGCCGTGAGGCGCTGCGGGAGCGGATGATTGCGCTGTTCCGTAAGGAATTCCCGAACCTGCGCGCCAACGTCACCCGGCTGGAGAACGGCCCGCCGGTGGGCTTTCCGGTGCAGTTCCGGGTGAGCGGGCCGGACATTCCGACGGTGCGCAAGTACGCCGCCGAGGTGGCCGGTGTGATGCGCGGCAACCCCAACCTGTCGGACGTGCAACTGGATTGGGACGAGCAATCCAAGGTGCTGCGCGTGGAGGTGGATCAGCGCAAGGCGCGGCTGCTCGGCCTGACCACCCAGGACGTGGCCAACTTCCTCAACAGCAGCCAGCGCGGGCTGGTGGCGACGAGCTACCGGGAAGGCATCGAGTCCATCGACGTGGTGCTGCGCGGCGACGCCTTCGAGCGGGACAAGCTCTCGCTGGTGGCCGAGCTGGCGATCCCGACCCGGGCCGGCAAGTCGGTGCCGCTGACCCAGGTGGCCACCGTCGGCTACGCCTACGAGCAGGGCCTGGTGTGGCGGCGCAATCGGGAACCGAGCATCACCGTGCGTGGGCAGATCTACGTGAATGGCGTCCAGGCGCCCACCGTGACCGCCCAGGTGGCGCCGCAGCTGGAGCCGATCCGCGCCAGGCTGCCGGCGGGCTACCGCATCGAGACCGGCGGCGCGGTGGAAGAGAGCGCCAAGGGCCAGAGCTCGGTGAATGCGGGCTTCCCGCTGTTCCTGGGGGTGGTGTTTACCGTGCTGATGGTGCAGCTGGGCAGCTTCTCGCGGACGACGATGGTGGTGCTCACCGCGCCGCTGGGGCTGATCGGGGTGGTGCTGTTCCTGCTGCTCTTCAACCAGCCCTTCGGCTTCGTGGCGATGCTGGGCACGATCGCGCTGTTCGGGATGATCATGCGCAACTCGGTGATCCTGGTGGATCAGATCGAGCAGGATGTGGAGAAGGGCCTGTCGATCTGGAACGCCATCGTCGAGTCGGCGGTGCGCCGGCTGCGGCCGATCGCGCTCACCGCGGCGGCGGCCGTGCTGGCGATGATCCCGCTCACCCGCAGCGCCTTCTTCGGGCCGATGGCGGTGGCAATCATGGGCGGCCTGATCGTCGCCACCCTGCTCACCCTGCTGTTCGTGCCGGCGCTCTACGCGGCCTGGTATCGCGTCCGACGCGAGCCGGATGAACTGCGCGGTGCACAAGTAAGCTAGAATCCGAAAGTTTTTATGCGGATCATAAATATTAGCTTCTGCTAATATTATTCGGGGAGCCCCAAATGAATTACGAACAAGCACGGTTCAATATGGTCGAGCAGCAGATCCGCCCCTGGGAGGTGCTGGATTTTGGCGTGCTCGACACGCTGATGAGTGTCCGCCGCGAGGAGTTCGTGCCGGAAGCCTACAAGTCGCTGGCGCTGTCCGAAGCCGAGATTCCCCTTGGCAACGGCGGCAGCATGCTGGTCCCGGTGATTGAGGGCAAGGTGCTGCAGGCTGTGCAGGTCAAGCGTTCCGACAAGGTGCTCGAAGTCGGCGCCGGTTCCGGCTACTTCGCCGCGCTGCTCGCCGCCAAGGCCGAGTGGGTGCGTACGGTCGACATCGAGCCGGCCCTGGTCAACATGGCCCACGACAACCTCAAGCGCTACGGCGTCGAGAACGTCATCGTCGAGGAAGGCGATGCCGTGCGCGGCTGGGCTGGCGGCGCGCCCTACGACCTGATCGTCGTCTCCGGCGGCGTGCCCTACGTGCCGGAAACCCTGCTGCAGCAGGTCAAGGTTGGTGGCCGTCTGTTCGCCTTCGTGGGCGAAGCACCGCTGATGACTGCCCAGCTCATCACCCACGTGGCCGAAGGCAAGTTCCGCACCGAGTCCCTCTTCGAGAACCTCGTGCCGATGATGCGCAACGCCCCCCAGAAGAGCCACTTCAAGTTCTGAGTCACGTCGCCCGATGAAGCACATCACACCGCCGCAACTGGCCGAATGGCTGCAGGACGCAACCCGTCCTGCGCCTTTTCTCCTCGATGTCCGCGAGCCTTCCGAGTTTGCCTACTGTGCGATCCCCGGCTCGGTGCCGATGCCGATGGCCACCGTGCCGGCGCGGATGCAGGAGCTCCCCGACGACGCCCAGATCGTGGTGATCTGTCACCACGGTGGGCGCAGCATGCAGGTGGCGATGTTCCTGGAGCGCCAGGGGTTGGGCGAGGTCATCAACCTCGCCGGTGGCGTGGCCCAGTGGGCCCAGCAGGTCGACCCTGCGATGCCCCAGTATTGAGACGTGCGAAACGAGTGACGGAGAACGTGATGAGACGGGTTGCAGGACGTGTGGTGCTGGCGATGGCGGCAGGCTTCGCGGCGGGTGGCGCAGGGGCGGCGGATCTCGAACAGGTCTACCGGGACGCCCTGTCCTACGACGCGGCGCTGGCAAGTGCCCGTGCGTCCCTCGAAGCCGGTCGCGAAAAGCTGCCCCAGGGGCGTGCCGGCCTGTTGCCGTCGCTCAATCTCACCGGCAACTCCAACTGGAACGACGTCAATCTCAAGCACTACGACGTCACCCGTGGCTACAACAACAATGGCTGGCAGGTGCAGCTCACCCAGCCGCTGTTCCGCTGGCAGAACTGGGTGCAGTACAAGCAGGGCGAGATGCAGGTGGCGCTGGCCGAGGCCCAGTACCAGCTGGCCCGCCAGGATCTGACCCTGCGCGCCGCCCAGGCCTACTTCGATGTGCTGGTCGCCCAGGACGTGCTGGCCGCGGCCAGCGCGCTGCAAGAGGCCAACACCCAGCAGCTGGCGCTGGCCAGGAAGAGCTTCGAGGTGGGCACGGTCACCGTCACCGATGTGCATGAAGCCCAGTCGCGCGCCGATCTGTCGTCGGCCCAGGTGATCGCCGCCGAGAGCGATCTGGCGGTCAAGCGCCATGCCCTCCTGGTGCTCACCGGCAAGGAGCCCGATGCCCTCAAGGGCCTGCGCAAGGGTGTGGCCCTCAGTCGCCCCGAGCCGGCCGACATCCAGGCCTGGGTGAATTCCGCCGAGAACGGCAGCTACACCGTGCAGGCCGCCCAGGTGGCCCAGGAAATCTCCCAGCGGGAAGTCGAGCGCAACCGCGCCGGCCACCTGCCGACCGTCGATCTGGTGGCGAGCTATGGCAACACGGCGTCGTCCACCGCGCCCCTGTCGGCGCTCACGCCGATCCGCACCAACACTGATTCCACCGTCGTCGGCGTGCAGCTCGCGCTGCCGCTGTTCCAGGGCGGCAGCGTGACTTCCCGCGTCCGCGAGGCCTCCGCCCTGCGCGACAAGGCCAGCGCCGATCTCGACAACGCCCGCCGCACCGCCGCCCAGAACGCCCGCCAGGCTTACCTGGGCGTGACCAGCGGGCTGGCCCAGGTGAAGGCTTTCGAGGCCGCCCAGGTGTCGTCGCGCTCGGCCCTCGACGCCAACAAGCTCGGCTACGAGGTGGGCGTGCGGATCAACATCGACGTGCTCAACGCCCAGAGTCAGCTCTACGACACCCTGCAGAAGCTCTCCAAGGCCCGCTACGACACCCTGCTGGCCCAGCTCAAGCTGAAGGCCGCGGCGGGGACGCTGGGCGACGAAGACATCAAGGCGATCAACGGCTTGCTCGACTGAGCCATTTGGCCTGCTTATGGGCAGGTGATGCTCCGCCTTATGACCAACGGCCGCTGAAGAGCGGCCGTTGGGTTTTTGCGCGTCCCGATGAGGTGTCGGTGTGGGCTCAGGGCTTGGCGTTGCCTTCGAGCTTTGCCAGCTGGGCCCTGGCGTCGCCCGCTTCGGCGAAGTTCGGATCGAGCTTGAGGGCGGTCTTGAAGGCGGTGACCGCATCCCGCGCACGGCCGGCTGCCGCGTAGGCGGAGCCCAGGTGGTAGTGGATGCCGGCCGACTGGCGGCCTTCCGCGCGACTGACCTTCTCCAGCACCTTGACGGCTTCGGCAGCTTCGCCCCGCTTGAAATGCACCCAGCCCAGGGTGTCCTGGAAGTCGGCCACCTTTGGCGCCAGGGCGACGGCCTTGCGGGCCCACTCGAGCACCGCGTCGGAAGGTTTGTTCGCCGGGTCGGTGGCGGCCATCCAGGCCATGTTGTTGTAGGGCAGTGGCAGATCGGGGTTGAGCCGGACGGCGGCCTGGTAGGCGGCCTGGGCTTCGCGGAGCTGGCCGGCCTGCTGCTGGGCCATGCCGAGCTTGAGCTGGGCGTCGTAGAGCTTGGGCTGGGCCCGGGCGACGGCCTGGTACTCGCCGACCGCCTGTCTGGCTTCGCCTTGGGCCAGGAATACGTCGCCCTTGGCGAGGCGGGCCGGGTAGTAATCGGCGCTGGCCGCCAGGGCGCGGTCGTAGGCGGCGTGGGCGGCCTTGTAGCTCTGCTGCATCTGATACGCGCGGCCCAGGCCGTGCTGGGGCAGGGGGTTGCCGGGCGAGAGCCTGGCGGATTCCTCGAACTCGCCGATGGCCTTGTCCGGCGCTTTCTTGTCCAGCCAGATGGTGCCCAGGGCGTAATGGGCGCCGCCGAGCTTGGGGTTGATCTGCAGGGCGCGGCGGTAGAAATCGGCGGCCACGTCGATGTTGTGGCGGACGTTGTAGTTCAGGTCGCCCAGATCCACCAGCGGGATGGCGGCGCGGGCGTCGGCGGCGATGGCGGCCTTCCAGGCCTTCTCGGCTTCCGGGTAATTCTTCTGGGCGTACTGCCAGCGGCCCCAGGCGGTCAGCGCGTCGGCGCTCTTCGGGGCGATGTCGAGGGCCTGCTTGAGCCACTTGCGCACGTCGTCCGGCAGATTGCGGATACGGGCGGATTCGGCATGGCCCAGGGCTGGGAGCGGCGACTGGGGATTGATCTGGGCGGCTTCGTTGAAGAGGGCCTCGGCCCGCGGATAGTCGAGCTTGCGCAGGGCTTCGTGGCCGGCGCGCAGCTTTTCGCCGAAGGGGGTTTCCTTGGCGGTGGCAGGCGACTCGAAGCGGGCCGCGCCGCTTTCCGACATTTCGAGCAGTGCGTGGGCCGGGCTGCCGGCCAGGGTGAGGAGAGCGAGGAGCAGGGTGCCAGCAGCGCGTGTTTTCATGATCCCGGACAGGTGGCAAGAGGAAGGCTTAGTTTGCCAGACTCCAAAAGAAACAACCCCATTCAGGTTGTCCTGAATGGGGTTGGTGTCACAGCGGCCGGATGATCAGGCGCGCTTGCGGCGGGACAGGCCCATGCCAGCCATCGCCAGGCTCAGGAGGCCCAGGGTGGCGGGTTCGGGCACGCCGGTCGGCGGGGGCGGGGGCAGCAGCACGCCGCTGGCCGAGGAGCCGAAGCCGAAGATGAAGGTGTCGGGCGCGCCGGTGGTCGGATCGCAGCCGGTCAGGCCGGAGGCGCAGGAGCCGTAGGAGTACAGGGCGATATCGACGGTGGAGGCGTCGCCATCGACCAGGCTGCGGGCGGCATCGGCGGTCGCCTTGTTCGGGGCCACGCCGTAGTAGGTGGCGAACACGCGGGTAGCGCCATTGGCCAGGGCTTCGAATTCGAAGTCGAACAGGGCGCCTTGGTCGGAACTCGCAGAGCCTTGCAGGTTGCCGCTGCGGGAGTTCACGTAGTTGGTGTTCGTCAGGCCGTAGGACGTGAACGAGAACGGGTTGCCCGAGTTGAAGCCGTTGTTGTCGGTCTTGCGGATGTTGCTGCCGTTGGCGATGCCGAGCAGCGCGGGCACGCCCTGGATGCTGACGGATTCATTGCCCGGGCTGGGGATGTCCCAGTCCATCACGCGACGGTAGACCAGGTCGCCGGCGGCCAGATCGGCGCCGGTCAGGTTGGTGATCTTGACGACGGTTTCGTACAGGTAGGGCGTGGTGGCCAGGGGGTGGTAGTCGTGGGTGACCTGCAGGATCGCAGCGCCGGCCGAGTTCAGCACGTTCACCACCGAGACCGCACTGTTGGCGGTGGAGGTGAAGCTGACCAGCGACAGGTTGGCGGTGCCGACCGAGCTGTTGGCGTAGCCGGCCTGGCCGGTGCTGGCGATGCCGACGCCCCAGCCTTCGCAGGTGCAGCCCGGCGAGGTGGAGTCGGAGTTGGTGGCCATCGAGCGCAGGCCGACGATGGTGGTGCCGCTGCCCGCCGCGCTGGTGCCGCCGCTGACGTTCAGATCGCCCAGGTCGCGGACGCCGATCTGCACGGTGCCGTTGTCGATGATGGCAGCAGCATTGGCGCCGCCTGCCACGAGGCCAGTCGCTGCAAGCAGCACGGCCATGGAGAGTTTGCTGGCTTTCATAACCGGGGTAACTCCTTGATTAATGACGATTGACGATGAGGGTGCTTGAGCAAGGGGTGCGCGCCAGAGTCTTCCTGCCCGGGTTTGCGTACCGTGCCTAAATTGAGCAACAAGCGTGCCTGAAACGAAAAAATTAACGAAGACAAAGGGTTGTGTATCTTTATGTAAAGGTTTGGTCGTATTTTGTAAAAATCGTCGACAAATGATTTAAATGATAAATTTGCCTTATCGCAGCGGCGGATCGGAATCAGCATTACCATTCCGACCTTTCGCCATATGGGCCCTGTGCAGGGCCGCTATCCGAGGGGCATGAGATTCCATGAGCACGCAAATTCTTGACCTACGCGACTTCATCGCCCGGCTGGAGCAGATGGGTGAATTGCGCCGGGTGACGGCCGAGGTCGACCCTCACCTGGAGATGACCGAGATCTGCGACCGGGTGCTGCGCGCCGGCGGCCCGGCGATCCTCTTCGAAAACCCGAAGGGCTACCGCATGCCGGTGCTGGCCAACCTGTTCGGCTCGCCTCAGCGGGTGGCGCTGGGCATGGGCGAGAGCGGCGAGGACTGGCAGAACGCGCTGCGCGAGGTGGGCAAGCTGCTGGCCTTCCTGAAGGAGCCGGAGCCGCCCAAGGGGCTGAAGGACGCCTGGGAGAAACTGCCGGTGTTCAAGCAGGTGCTCAACATGTCGCCCAAGACGGTGTCGTCGGCGCCGTGCCAGCAGGTGGTGAAGGAAGGGCGGGACGTGGATCTGGGCAGCCTGCCGATCCAGCATTGCTGGCCGGGCGATGTGGCGCCGCTGATCACCTGGGGGCTGGTGGTGACCCGCGGCCCCAGCAAGACGCGCCAGAACCTGGGCATCTACCGCCAGCAGGTGCTGGGCCCCAACAAGGTCATCATGCGCTGGCTCGCCCACCGGGGCGGGGCGCTGGATTACCTGGAGCACCAGAAGGCCAACCCGGGCCAGCCTTTCCCGGTGGCGGTGGTGCTGGGCTGTGATCCGGCGACCATCCTCGGTGCGGTGACGCCGGTGCCCGATTCATTGTCGGAATACCAGTTTGCCGGCCTCTTGCGCGGCGCCAAGACCGAGCTGGTGAAGTGCATCGGCTCGGATCTGCAGGTGCCGGCGTCGGCCGAGATCATCCTCGAAGGCGTGATCCACCCGGGTGAGACCGCGCTCGAAGGCCCCTACGGCGACCACACCGGCTACTACAACGAGCAGGCCGAGTTTCCGGTGTTCACCATCGAGCGCATCACCCATCGGCGCGACCCGATCTACCACAGCACCTACACCGGCAAGCCGCCCGACGAGCCGGCGATGCTGGGCGTGGCGCTCAACGAGGTGTTCGTGCCGCTCCTGCAGAAGCAGTTCACCGAGATCGTCGATTTCTACCTGCCGCCGGAGGGCTGCTCGTACCGGCTGGCGGTGGTGAGCATTCGCAAGCAGTACCCCGGCCACGCCAAGCGGGTGATGTTCGGGATCTGGAGCTTCCTGCGCCAGTTCATGTACACCAAGTTCATCATCGTGGTGGATGACGACGTGAACATCCGCGACTGGAAAGAGGTGATCTGGGCGCTCACCACCCGGATGGACGGCACCCGCGACACCACGCTGGTGGACAACACGCCCATCGACTACCTGGATTTCGCCAGCCCGGTGGCCGGCCTGGGCTCCAAGATGGGCCTCGACGCCACCAACAAGTGGCCGGGCGAGACCAACCGGGAATGGGGCCGCGCCATCGAGATGAGCCCGGAGGTGAAGAAACGGGTGGACGAGATGTGGGGCAGCCTGGGGCTGTGAAACGCGCCTCCCGCCGTCGCGCCCTGCGCTACGGCGGGAGAGGCGGGGTCAGTTCCCGAGACGTCGGCGCCGCAGCGCGCCGAGTGCCGCCAGGCCGGTGAGCCCAAGCAGCGCGGTGGTGGGTTCCGGAATATGGGTGGCCTGACCGCTGACCTCGGCCAGCAGGGTCGCCTGGCCGGTGTAGGGCGAGATCGTCCAGCCGTCGGTGCTGGAGAATGTCGGCTCGGTGGTCGAGATCCGCACGCCGGGCAGGCTCGCCGAATTGCCGGCGCTGAAGTCGTAGGTGATGGTCGGGTCCAGGGCCGGCATGGCGGCGAGGTAGGGTGTCATGTCGATCACCGCATAGAGTTCGCTGACGGTGCTCTCGAACAGGGGAACCCGGTATGGGGTGCTGCCGATCGTCAGATAGATGCCGTAGGCCAGATCATCCAGCCGGTAGCCGGTGCCATCCCAGGACATGAAGTACTCGATGGCGAGCGGGTCGGGCAGCTTCTTGCCGGCCTGGAAGAAGCCGATCGCCTTTGCGCCGCCGTTGTCCTCCAGGGGCACCTTCACGGTTTCGCCCTTCTTGCAGGCTTTGCTGCCGGTGTCGTATTTGCCGCCCTTGCTGTCGAAGCGTGCCCAGTACACCGTACCGTCCCCCGGGCAGTTCATCTCTTCGGTGTTCTTGATCTCGCCGCCGATGGCGGGTGTCGTCAGGCTGATGGCGAGCAGTGTCGCTGTGCCCAATTGAGCCGTCTTTCGCATGTGTCTTCCCTTCGTTCGTTGTGGGCCTCCGCGAGGGCGGGGCGAGCGAAGCTTGGGGTGAGGGCGGTTCCAGATCGGTTACAGCAGCGACAAACAAAAACGGCAGCCGGTGGGGCTGCCGTTTTTGTGTGGCCGGTCAGGCGCGCTCAGCGCTTGCGGCGCACCACCGCGAGGGCCGCCAGGGCGCCGCCGATGAGGGCCAGGGAGGCCGGCTCGGGCACGCCGGTGCCGGGATCGGCGATGCCCTGGATGCCGACGGTGAAGCCGTGCCAGTGTTCGCTGGTGTCGGTGAAGCTGATCGAGGTGTAGTCGCCCAGCAGCTCGATCACCCCGTGCAGTTCGCCGCTGCCGGTGAAGCCGGTGCCCCCTGCGTTGAGGACGGCCGTGCCGCAGCCCCAGAAGCCACAGCCCTCGCTGAGGACGACGATGGGCGCGCCGAAATCGACGACGTTGCCGTTCCAGCTGGTCAGGGCGATCAGCGGGTTATGGACGCTCTGGCTGAAGGTGATCGTCTTGAGGCCACCAGCGCTGAGGGCGACGAGGTCGGTCGTTGCGGGGGCGTTGTCGACAGCGCTGCTGGTGTAGGTGCCGGGGGTGGTCCAGTAGAAGGTGCCGCCACTGGTCTGGGCGAAGGTGTAGGCGCCGGTGAAGGTGACGCCGACGGTGCTGGAGGGCGTGGTGATTGTGCCGGTGACGCCCGAAGCGGCGGTCAGCTGGCTGGTCCAGTCGGTCCAGTAGGCGGGGGCGGCGAAGGCCGCGGGGGCCGCAAGGGCGGCGACGAGGGCGGTGGTGATGAGACGCATGATGAGCTCCTGCTCGGTTGAGCGTGAATTTCGAAGTTACGAAAATTCGAGCAATTTCTGCGCCAGATTTCAAATTTATGCAAAAAACGGCGAAATCACCTTTTTTGTCAAAGAGCTGGCAAAAACAGCGGAGCCAGGCGGGGCGCTGTCCGGTGAAGGATTGTAAAAACCTTCGACAGCTGTCTTGCGTGGGGCGGGTGGAGCGGATAGGAGGGCGCCGGCCGGGACGACGGAAACGGTGTGTCTTCCGTCGTCCCGGCGGTGGGGGGGCTTATTCGGCGGCGGGGGCCTTGGCAGGGCGGGCGGGGCTGGCGGTTTCGCGGGCGATCTTCCACTGGCCGTCGGCCTTCACCCATTCGAGCTGCTTTTGCACCGTGTCCTTGTACTGGGCGGCGGTGTAGTGCTGGGTGAATTGCACGACCACGCGGCTGGCGTCGCTGCTGCGGGTCGTCAGGTTGTCGATGCGGATGCGCGGCGACTTGGCCTGGGTGACGCGCTGGCGCCGTTCGGCTTCCCAGTCGGCGGTGCTGCGGCCTTTGCCGGGCTGGAAGTCGGTGGTGTAGAGGGCGCGGTAGGCGTCGAAGTTGCCGGCGGTCCAGGCGCTGGTCCAGGCGTCGATGCGGGCGCGGATGGCCGGGGCGACGCTGGCGGCCGGTTCGATCAGCTCGATCTGCGGTGCCGGTGCGGCTTCGACCACGTGCGCGGGCGCGGCGGCCAGGGCGGGCGACTCATAGCGGGTGCCGAGGAGCTCCGGTGCGATCGGCGCGGGGCGGTAGCGGCTGCGCAGGGCTTCCCGCAGTTCGCCGGCGAGGCCGAGCAGCTGGGCCTGGAGGGTGGTCTGCTGGGCGCGGTTGTCGACCAGGTTGCGCTGGGCGTCGAAGAGGTCGCCCTGGGCGATGGACAGATCGTTGAGGGAGCGCCGGCCGGCCTCGAAGTGCAGCTCGTAGGCGGAGGCCACCCGCTGGGCGGCGGCGACGCGCTGCTCCAACTGGGGCGCGATGCCGCGGGCTTCGGTGTACTGGCGGTACAGATCCGTGATGTCCTTCGAGACCTTCATCATCAGGTCGTCGGCGTCGGCCTGGGCGGCCTGGTGGCGCTCGACGGCCTCGGTGTGGCGGCCGATGTTCTTGCCGCCGAGGGGGATGTCGAGGTTCACGCCCAGCTGCGCGGCGCGCTGGGTGTCGGCCGTGGGGACGGGGATCGTGGTGTTGTCGAGGCGTTTGCTGTAGGACAGATCGACAGACGGGAAGAACAGGCCGCGGGCGGCGCCCACGTCGGCCTGGCGGGCGGCGGTGCGCTGCAGCGCGGCGCGCAGGCGCGGGTTGCGTTCGTGGATGCGCTCGACCAGGGCGTCCACCGGGTCAGCGCCGGCGAGGGCCGGGGCCGGGAGGATCGACGGGGCGACGAGGCTGTCGGGCGCTTCGCCGGTGAGCAGGCGGTAGCGGTATTCGGCGGTGCCGAGCTGGGCGCGCAGCTGGCCGAGGAGGGTGCGGTTCTGGATCAGGCGCACGCGCATCAGGTCGAGCTCGGACGACGCGATGCGGCCGGCGTCCACCCGGTGGGCGACGTTGGCCTCGACCCGCTCCTGGCTGGCGATGGTGGCCTGCAGGCTGGTGATGAGCTGGCGCAGGCGCACCAGGTCGCTGTAGTTCTCGGTGATCTCGTAGGCGACCTGCTCGAGCACGTTGTCCAGATCGGCGTCGGCGGCGTCGCGGGTGAAGCCGGCGGCGCGCAGCCGGTTGGTGTCGGTGGCGCCGTTGAAGATGTTCCAGCGCACGGTGGCGTCGGTACGCCGGACGTTGCGGTCGATGGGCGTGCCGAGGGTTTCGTCGCGGGAATCGGAGTTGCGGTAACTGAGGCCGACGCTGGGCAGGAAGTCGGAGCGCACCTGCACGACCTGGGCTTCGGCGGCGCGCAGCAGTGCCTGGGCGGAGCGCACGCTGGGCTGCTGCAGGAGCACCTTGTCCACCACCGCCGGCAGCGGTGCGGCGTGGGCGAGGCCGGCGGCAAGGCCCAGGCCGAGGGTGGCCAGGATGGCGGCGAGGCGGGTGCGGCGGTGGGGGCGGGCGTTCGGGTTCGGGCTCATCAGCGTTCGCGCAGGGATTTGTCGAGGGTCTTGACGATGGGCTTCAGCATGTATTCCATCATCGTGCGCTTGCCGGTCTGGATGCTGGCGTCGGCGGCCATGCCCGGGGAGATGGTGAGGTGCTCCGCGGGGTCGCCGAGGTAGTTCCTTTCGGCTTCGAGGAGGACTTCGAAGTAGGTCTCCTTCTTCTCGCCATCGACCACCGCGTCGGCGCCTACGCGCACGACCTTGCCCGGCAGCGAGCCGAAGATCGACGAATCGTAGGCGGTCACGCGGATGCGGGCATCCTGGCCGGGCTTGAGGAAGGCGATGTCGGACGGCTTGACCTTGGCGGTGATGAGCAGGCGGTCTTCGGCGGGCACGACTTCCATGATGGTCTCGCCGGCCTTCACCACGCCGCCGACGGTGTTGACGAGCAGGCGATTGACCACGCCGTCCATCGGGGCGCGCATCTCGCGACGGGCGACGCGGTCGTTGCGGCCGGTGAGTTGCTCGCCGATCTGGGCGGCACGCAGTTCGGCTTCGGATTTCTCCTTGCTGATCTCGGCGAAGAAGCGGGAACGGGTTTCCGACAGGCGGGCCTGGGCTTCGGCCACCGCGGCCTGGATGCGGCCGATGGCGATGCGGGTGGTTTCCAGTTCGCCCTTCTGGCTGGAGTAGCGCTGCTGGGCGTTCAGCAGGTCGGCCTTGGCGCCGGCGCCGTTGGCGGCGAGGCGTTCCTCGATGGCCAGGGTTTCCCGGGCCGGGCCGATGGATTCGCTGATGGCCTGGTGGCGGGCACGGGCTTCGGCCAGCTCCTGCTGGCGCTGGGTGACCTGGCGGGAGAGCGTTTCGAGGGTGTTCTCGCGCTCCTGACGGCGGGTCTGCCACAGGTTGCGCTGTTCGCGGACGAGATCCGGGGCGTTCTTCTCGAGCTCGGGCGGGAAGTTCGGCGCGGCGTTGCGGGCTTCGGCGTCGAGGCGCGCGATGGCCGCCTGGGCGCCCCACAGGCCTTGCTGGGCTTCGCCCTGTTCGGCGTTGAACTGCAGGTTCTGGACGATGGCGAGCACGTCGCCCTTCTTGACCACTGCGCCTTCACGCACGTTGAGGGCCTGGAGGATGCCGCCTTCCATGCTCTGGATCTGCTGCAGGCGGCTGGACGGTACCACCGCGCCGACGGCGTTCACCGAGATGTCGAGGGGCGCAAAACTCATCCACGCAAAGAAGATCACGAAGAAGGCGGCCGTGGTGCCGAGCAGGATCATCACGGCCTTGCGGGGGCCGCGGTCGAAATCCGGATGGCTGCTGATGGGTTCGGCCTCGATGCGGGGCTGGGCGGACTGGAAAGCGAGTTTCATGCTGCGGCCTCCCGGGGGGCGACCGGTGCCGGCCCGCCCTGCAGTTTGCGAAGGACTTCATTGCGGGGGCCGTCGAGGACGACCCGGCCCTGGTCAAGCACCACCAGCCGATCCACCAGCGGCAGCATGGCCGTGCGGTGGGTGACGAGGAGCATGGTGGTGCCCTTGATGTTGCGCAGGTTCTCGATGAGGCGGGCTTCGGTGGCCGGGTCCATCATGCTGGAGGGCTCGTCAAGGAGCAGCATGCGCGGCTGCTGGACCAGCGCGCGGGCGATGGACACCGCCTGACGCTGGCCGCCGGAGAGGCGTTCGCCCCGCTCGCCCACCTGGGTGCCGAGGCCGTTGGGCATCTGGGCGAGGGTTTCGTCCAGGCACGACAGGCGCAGGGCTTCGAGCATGTCGGCGTCGCTCACCTGGGCGCTGCCGAGGAGGATGTTCTCGCGGATGTCGCCGTGGAACAGCACCACGTCCTGGGGTACGTAGCCCACCTGGCGGCGCAGGCTCTGGGGTTCGAGCTGATTCACGGCCATGCCATCCACCATCACCGCGCCCTGGTCGGGGCTGTAGAGGTTGAGGAGCAGCTTGAACAGGGTGCTCTTGCCGGAGCCGATGCGGCCGATGAAGCCGACCTTCTCGCCCGGACGGATGGTGAGGTTGAGGCCCTTCAGCAGCGGCGCCGAGTTGGGGTAGGCGAAGTGGGCGTCGCGGAAGTCGATGCGGCCCGACATGCGCGGCAGGTGCAGGCTGTCGGTGGTCTCGTCGGTGGGCGCCTCCATGATCTTGTCGAGGGCGTCGATGGCCTGGCGGGTCTGCTCGTAGCGCACGATGAGCGCGGCGATCTGGGTGGCCGGGGTGATGGCGCGGGTGGCGAGCATCGAGCAGGCGATGAGCTGGCCCATGGTCAGGTCGCCGGAGCTGATCATCAGCGCGCCGAACATCACGAGCAGGATCGAATCCAGGTTGGTGACCAGCAGCGACATGTAGGTGCCGAAAGACGTCCATTCGCGCATCTGCACCGAGTTCTCGGAGATTTTGACGGTCAGCATCTCCCACTGGCGGCGGGCCCAGGCTTCGGCGCCGAGGGTCTTGATGGTGTCGACCCCGTTCATCACTTCAAAGAGGTGGGCGGTGCGCTGGGCCGATTCCTGCATGTTGGCGCCGAGGATGCGGGTGAGCGGCTTGCGGATCATGAACGACACGAAGATGGTCACCGGGATCAGGAGCAGCGGCACCAGCACCAGCCAGTGGCCGATGATCCCGATCAGCACCAGGAAGAACAGCATGAAGGGCACGTCGCCCAGCACCGTGAGGGTGGACGAGGTGACGAACTCACGCACCGATTCGAAATCCCGCACGATGTTGGCGAGCACCCCGCCAGAGGCCGGCCGGGCCGCGGCGCGCAGGCGCAGGGCCTGGGCAAACACGTGGGACGACATGGCTACGTCGGCCTTGCGGGCGGCCGATTCCAGCAGATAGCTGCGCAGCATCTTGATGACCAGGTCGAACAGGGCCACCACCACCACCGCGCCGGTGAGCACCCACAGGCTGTCCAGCGCGTTGTTGGGCACCACGCGGTCGTACACCGACATCGTGTAGAACGGGATCACCGCCGCGAAGACGTTGGTGAGCACGGTGGCCAGCAGCGCCCAGCCGTAGATCGGCTTGTTGGCCAGCAGGGTGTCCCAGAACCAGCGGCGCGGGCGGGGCAGGTGGTAGAGCAGGCTGCGGGTGTCGAAGAACACCATCGGCCGTACGAAGTACGCAGCGCCCGGGTGTTCGGCCACCACCTGCTCGAGCCCCAGCTTGACGGTGCCCTGGATGCCCGCCTGCACGCACTCGAAGGTGTCGCCATCCCGGCGCAGCAGCACCAGCGGATCACCCCCGTCGGCGCTGAACACCATCGCCGGCAGTTCCGACGGCTTGAATTCCGGCACACCCTTCTTGGCACGGCTCAGCGACAGGCCGCCGCGACGGGCGCACTCGTGCATCTGGGCTTCGGTGATGCAGCCATCCACCACCGGCGTATCGGCCAGCAACTGCATCGGATCGGCGCGTTTTCCAAAGAAGTGGGCCAGAAACTGCAACTGGTCGATGACCCCGTCGACCGAAGCTGCGCCGGGTGTTGAGGAAGGGGATTCGCGCATGGGCTGGGTTCTCAATAGGGCGTCTGGGGCTGCCGTCCGGATCGGCGGAAGAGGGGCCGACCGGGGCTGGGGCAGCAGGCTTTCCCAAGGTTGCGCACGGCTTTCGAGGCGCCGTGGCAACGGTCAGGTGGCGATGGTGCCATAAGGTGCCATATGGCAAATGTTAAAAAGTCACGAGTATTCGTTTTGCAAAATTCACGCCGGGATGTTTGTGACAAATTTCCTGTCTTTCGCGTAGGTTGGCTTAGGTAAATTGACTGAATTTGACGATTGCTATGTTTTTGTGGGCGGTCTTCTGGCGCTCCAGAGGGTGGTCGGATAAAAATTTCATATTGAGTTAAATGGCCAGCGTTGATTGGGTGCGGTGCGTGGAATAGTTCATGTCGGGATTTTTCCGGCCTTTTACGGCCCCGGTTGCGAGGTGTGCGATGTCCTTTGAGGTTTGCCGGGGTGTCTTTTTTTTGTTCATTAATCCTTTTAAAACAGTCGATTGGTTGCATTTTTAGGGCGTTTTTCAGGGTTTCATCATGGTTGCATCCGGTTTCCTGCGACGCTTTGTTTCAAGTGGGCTTGTCGGATTTTTTTACAGGGCTTAGTGGTTTGTGATTTTTTGCAGATGTAAAAATGGCGAAAGGGTTCGATAAGCTATTGAGATGAACGATATTTAGTGTTTTTGACAAATAATCGCGTCGAGGTGGCCCGTAAATTGCAGTTTGATCTCCGATTTTCTCGACTCGTCGTGGGCCAGTTCCGGCTTCGGCGGTATCCAAAACAGAAAAGTGGAGATCGTTCATGTCAAATACGAGTTACGTAACCAGCGTCTCAGTCTGCGAAGACACCAGTCAAAATTTCGAATTGTTCGACCTGCTCAAGCAGGCTGATCCCGGCTACAGCGCAGTCGATCCCGCCAAGATCAAGCTCTACGTCTATGACGGCGCCAAGTGGGTGCTGTCCACCGCGGGTTTCTTCACCGCCGTCGACAAGGACACCCTGACGCTCGACGCGTCCGCCATCCCGAATTTCAACGGCGCCAAGCTCATTCGCGTGCTTGGCTACGACAGCACCGGCAACACCTTCACCCTCGACGTGACGGTCAACGTGACGCCGGTGAATGACGCACCCTCTGGTGCCGACGAATCCGTCACCGTCGCCAATGGCGACGTTTATGTGCTGGGTCTTGCCGATTTCGGCTTCACCGATCCGATCGACGGCAACGCCTTCAAGTCCGTGGTCGTGAACGCCGTGCCCGCCAGCGGCACGCTGCTGCTGAACGGCGTCGCCGTGACCGCCGGCCAGGAGATCCTGGCCTCCGAGATCGACGCCGGCCACCTCACTTACGTTGCCCCGGCCTCTGCCGGCGGTGACTTCGGCCTCACCTTCCAGGTTCGTGACGACGGCGGCATCGACCCCGATTGCGGCGGCGTTGATCTTGACGCGACCCCGAACACCATCACCTTCAACGTGCCGTCCCCTGGCCTCGCCACCCTGGGCGATAAGGTCTGGGAAGACACCAACGCCAACGGCGTGCAGGACGCCGGCGAAGCCGGCATCGCCGGCGTCACCGTCGTGCTGAAGGACGCCGCTGGCACCCCGATCAGCTCGACCACCACCGATACCAACGGCAACTACAGCTTCACCGTGACCCCCGGCACCTACTCGGTCGCCGTGCAGGCCCCGGCGG
>NZ_BSPX01000058.1:13671-32332 GCF_030161255.1 Zoogloea oryzae | reverse complement strand
CTCGCCGCCGCCGGCATCCCGATCCGCAACCACGCGGCGGTCACCGGCCTCGCGGCCGGCGCCAACGACGTGATCCTCAGCCTCGCCGACGGCAGCAGCGTCACTGCACGCCTCGCTGCCTGCGCCGAGGGCCTGATCGACGGCGCCGACGACGCCCAGCTCGTCGAGCGCGACTACGCCCAGCACGCGGTGATCAGCATCGCCACCCCGGCCACCGGCCACGGCCGCCGGGCGTGGGAGCGCTTCACCCCGCAAGGCCCCCTGGCCGTGCTGCCCTGCGGCGACGACTGCGCCATCGTCCACACCGCCAGCCCCGACGACGCCGACGCCCTGATGGCCCTCGACGATGCCGCCTACCTGGCCCGCCTGCAAAGCCACTTCGGCGACCGCCTGCGCTTTGCGTCGGTAGGCGAGCGGGCGCGCTACCCCCTCAAGCTGCGTTACCGGCCCGAACCCGTCGGCCAGCGCACGGTGTGGCTCGGCAACGCCGCGCAAACCCTGCACCCGGTGGCCGGCCAGGGCTACAACCTGGCCCTGCGCGACGTGTGGGCCTGCGCCCAGGTGATCCTGCGGGCCGGCGGCGACCCCGGTGCGGCCGAAACCCTCGCCACCTACGCCCGCGAACGGCGCGTCGACCGCAGCGGCACGATCCGCTTCACCGACACCCTGGTGCGCCTGTTCAGCAACGCCGTCGCGCCGCTTCACCACGCCCGCGGCGCCGGCCTCTTCGCCCTCGACCTGCTGCCGCCGGCGCGGCATTTCGTGGCCAAGCGGATGATGTTCGGGGCCCGCGCCTGGCCTTGATCGCCGGGGCGCCGCGCGACTTGCATTTGCGGGTCGCCGCGGCGCAGCAAACCCCGTAGAATTCGCCTCCCTGCGCGCCGCCCGGCGCCCCGCCGCCCACGGGAAGTTCCAGCATGGCCGATACCGACGACCTCCAGCACCACGACGACCTGGACAGCCACCTGAAGGAGGTCCAGCACCTGCTCGCCCGCCACAAGCTGGTGGAAGGGCTCGTGCACCGGCAGGACATGCCCAAGCACGATCTGGTCGAGAGCCTCGTCCACAAGCAGCACGTCCAGGAACTCACCCACAAGCTCGACAGCCTCCACTCGGCCGACGTCGCCCACATCCTCGAAGCCCTGCCGCTCGAGGACCGTCTCTTCGTCTGGGATCTGGTCAAGGCCGAGCGGGACGGCGAGATCCTCCTCGAAGTCTCCGACGCGGTGCGGGAATCCCTCATCGAGTCGATGGACCCGGCCTCCCTGCGGGCCGCTGCCGAACAGCTCGACGCCGACGAACTCGCCGACCTCGCGCCCGACCTGCCCCAGGAGGTGATGGAGGACGTGTATCGCGGCCTCGATCCCGAGGAGCGCGAGCAGCTGCGGGCCGCCATGTCCTACCCCGAGGATTCGGTGGGCGCGCTGATGGATTTCGAGATGGTCACCGTGCGCGAGGACGTGACCCTCGAAGTGGTGCTGCGCTACCTGCGCCGCTTCGAAGAACTGCCCGACCACACCGACCAGCTCTTCGTGGTGGACCGGGACGAGCACCTGCGCGGCGTGCTGCCCATCAACCGGCTGCTGCTGAGCGACCCGGAGACCGAGGTGAGCGACATCATGCTCACCGACACCCTCACGCTCGAACCCGCCGACGAAGCCGAAACCGCCGCCCAGGCCTTCGAGCGTTACGACCTCGTTTCCGCACCGGTGGTGGATTACCACCGCAAGCTGGTGGGCCGGCTCACCGTGGCAGCGGTGGTGGACTTCATCCGTGAAGAAACCGAGAACGAGCTGCTCTCCCAGGCCGGTCTGAAGGAAGGCGAAGACATCTTCGCCCCGGTGTGGGATTCGGTGAAGAACCGCTGGGCCTGGCTGGCCGTCAATCTGGTCACCGCCTTCTTCGCCAGCCGGGTGATCGGCGCCTTCGAAGGCTCCATCGAGAAGCTCGTCGCGCTGGCCGCGCTGATGCCCATCGTGGCCGGCATCGGCGGCAACTCGGGCAACCAGACGATCACCATGATCGTGCGCGGCATCGCCATGGGCCAGGTGCAGGAAGACGCCCTGACCCGCCTGCTCAAGAAGGAGATGGGCGTCGCCCTCATCAACGGGCTGGTGTGGGGCGGGCTGCTCGGCGTGCTGGCGTGGATTCTCTACGGCAGCGGCAAGCTGGGCGCGGTGATGACCGCCGCAATGACCCTCAACCTGCTCCTCGCCGCCTTCGTCGGCGTGATGGCCCCGATGATCCGCCACAGGCTGGGGCAAGATCCGGCCGTCGGCTCCAGCGTCATCATCACCGCCGTCACCGATTCCGGCGGCTTCTTCATCTTCCTCGGGCTGGCGACGATCTTCCTGATGTAGGGCACGCATCAGCCCGATCTCGGACCTGTAGCACAGACATGTAGGTCGGACTTCAGTCCGACACTGCGCGTTGATCCGGCGCCGGTTGTCGGACTGAAGTCCGACCTACAGGAACGCCCCCACCCACACAAACATCGATTCAGCGCAAGAAACGTCGATTCAGCGCCTGAAACCGAGTTTCAGGGGCGCACAATAAAGATTCAGGCGCTGAAACCTGGTTTCAGCGCCTGAATCGAAGACTTTCTGCCGGGAAACTGTGTTTCAGTGTCTGAAACGACGCCTACGGGCCGAGAAACGAAGTTTCCGGCCCGATCAGCCCGCGTTGGCCGCGAACCACTGCTCCGCAGCGGCGATGGTCGAGTCGATGTCCGCCTCGGAGTGCGCAGCCGACACGAAGCCGGCCTCGAAGGCCGACGGGGCGAAGTAGTGGCCGGCGTCCAGCATGGCGTGGAAGAAGCGGTTGAAGGTCTCGCGGTCGGAGGCCATCACGTCGGCGTAGCTCTGGGGCACGGCCTTGGCAAAGTACAGGCCGAACATGCCGCCCACCGAATCGGCGATGAAGTTCACACCGTGCTTCCTGGCTGCGGCGTTAAGGCCGGCCACCAGCCGCTCGGTGCGGGCGGTGAGGGTTTCGTAGAAGCCCGGGCGGGCGATCTGCTCGAGGCTGGCGAGGCCAGCGGCCACGGCCACCGGGCTGCCCGACAGCGTGCCGGCCTGGTACACGCCGCCCAGGGGGGCGATCTTTTCCATGATGTCGCGACGGCCGCCGAAGGCGCCCACCGGCATGCCGCCGCCGATCACCTTGCCGAGGGTGGTGAGATCCGGCGTGATGCCATACAGGCCCTGCACGCCCCGCGGGCCGACGCGGAAGCCGGTCATCACCTCGTCGAAGATCAGCACCGCGCCGTGCTCGGTACACAGCCGGCGCAGCAGGTGCATGAAGTGGGCCGACGGCTTGACGAGGTTCATGTTGCCGGCGATGGGCTCGATGATCACGCAGGCGATCTCGCTGCCCCGGGCCTGGAAGGTTTCTTCCAGCTGGGCCGGGTTGTTGTAGTCCAGCACCACGGTGTGCTTGGCGAAGTCTTCCGGCACGCCGGCGGAGGACGGGTTGCCGAAGGTGAGCAGGCCCGAGCCGGCCTTCACCAGCAGGCTGTCGGCGTGGCCGTGGTAGCAGCCCTCGAACTTGATGATCGCGTCACGACCGGTGAAACCCCGGGCGAGGCGGATCGCGCTCATCGTGGCTTCGGTGCCGGACGACACCAGGCGCACCATTTCCATGCTCGGCAGCAGCTCGCACAGGCGCTCGGCCATGTCGATCTCGCGCTCGGTGGGGGCGCCGAAGGACAGGCCCTCCAGCGCGGCCGAACGCACCGCCTCGACCACCACCGGATCGGCGTGACCGAGGATCGCCGGGCCCCAGGAGCCCACGTAGTCGAGGTATTCCTTGCCGTCCGCGTCCCACACCCGGGCGCCCAGGGCCTTCTTGAGGAAGCGCGGGGTGCCGCCCACCGAACGGAAGGCACGGACCGGCGAGTTGACGCCGCCGGGAATGGTGCGCTGGGCGCGGGCAAAGAGTTCTTCGTTGCGACTGGTCATGCTGGGAGCTTCCTGAGAGGTCAATCGAACAGCCCGGCGTAGGCCGCCGCGCGGGCGGTCGGGTCGGGCGCAGAGAATACGTCGCTGATCACGGCGAGGAGATCGGCCCCGGCCGCCACCAGAGCCGGCGCGTTGTCGAGGGTGATGCCGCCGATGGCCGCCACCGGCAGGCGCAGCTCGCGGTGGGCGCGGGTGAGCAGGTCGAGCCCGGCGCGCGGGGCGTCGGGCTTGGTGGACGAGGTGAACATCGCCCCGAAGGCAACGTAATCAACCCCCGCCGCGGCGCCGGCCACCGCCCGCTGCCATTCGTTGTAGCAGCTGACGCCGAGGATGCGTCCCGGGCCGAGGGCCGCGCGGGCCAGGGCCGGATCACCGTCGTCGCGGCCCAGGTGGGCGCCGTCGGCACCGATCTCGAGGGCCAGCGCGAGGCTGTCGTTGATCACCAGCGGCACACCGGCGGCCCGGCACAGGGCCAGCAGGCGACTGGCCTGCTCACGCTTGAGGGCCGCATCGGCGAGCTTGTTGCGGTACTGGACGATCGCCGGGCGCGCCGGCAGCACCGTGGCCACTGCGGCCAGCAGCGCGTCGGTGTCGAGCAGATCGGGCGTGACGAGATAGAGACCGCGCCGCATCTTCAGCCCCCGCCCCGGTCGGGCGGGCCGGCCCAGAAAAAACGGTCGGGAATGTACTGCCCCATGCCGGGGCGGAAGGCCGCCGAGAGGGTCTGCCAGGTGAAGCCCTGGGCCTCGAAGACGGCATTGGACATGTCGAGCCCGTGGGCCAGCGCGGCCGCAGCCGCCGACGCCAGGGTGCAGCCGGAACCATGGTAGCTGCCGGGCAGACGCTCCCACGGATCGGCCCGCAACACCCCCTTCGCCCCATAAAGGGTATTAACCACCTGCGGGGTGTTGGCGTGGGAACCGGTGATCAGCACATACTCGGTGCCCATTTCGAGCAACATCGTGGCGCAGTCGGCCATGCTGCGCTCTTCGCCGTCATCGCCGTAGCTGGCGACGAGACGCCGGGCCTCCATCGTGTTGGGCGTGATGAGGGTCGCCTGGGGAATGATGAACTCCCGCAGCGTGGCCAGCATGAGCTCGGAGGCCAGCTCGTCACCCCGACCCGAGGCGACGATCGGATCGACGATGACGGGAATATGAGGGTAATCGGAGATGATCTCGGCGATCACCTCGATGTTCTCGACGCTGCCCAGCACGCCGAGCTTGAAGGCCTGCACCGGCATGTCTTCAAGCACCGTGCGGGCCTGTTCGATGACGAAATCCGCGTCCACGGGCAATACCTCCTCGACGCCGACAGTGTCCTGGACGGTGAGGCCGGTGATGACCGTCAGGGGATGACACCCCATGCTGGAAATCGTCATTATGTCTGCCTGGATTCCGGCGCCACCGGTAGGATCGGAGGCGGCGAACACGAGAACCAGGGGAGGAGAGGGATCGCTGCGGTTAGTAGTCATTCCGGGAAACGAGGACGCACAATTTTGACTGCGACTGCGCTACCATTCACGATCCAAGCGATTCTAGCCGAAATCACAGCGACGCACCCACATGGCAAGCCCCCCGTACAAGACCTGGATGTGCCTGATCTGTGGCTATATCTACAACGAAGAAACCGGTTCCCCCGAAGAAGGCATCGCCCCCGGCACCCGCTGGGAGGACGTTCCGCCCAACTGGACCTGTCCCGAGTGCGGCGCACGCAAGGACGATTTTGAAATGATCGCGATCTGAGGGCCCGAGGCCCCACTCGCGGAAGGCATTGACAGCAGCAAGAAGACCGGAGGGTCATGTGAATCTCAGCGGAATCAAGGTCATGGTCATCGATGACAGCAACACCATCCGCCGCAGCGCAGAGATCTTCCTCGCCCAGGCCGGCTGTCAGGTCGTGCTCGCCGAGGACGGCTTCGATGCACTCGCCAAGATCACCGACCACGCGCCCGACCTGATCTTCGTCGACATCATGATGCCGCGCCTCGACGGCTACCAGACCTGCGCCCTCATCAAGAAGAATCCCCGCCTCAAGGCCACACCGGTCATCATGCTGTCCTCCAAGGACGGTCTCTTCGACCGCGCCCGCGGCCGCCTCGCCGGTTCCGACGAATACCTCACCAAGCCCTTCACCAAGGAAAGCCTGCTGCGTTCGGTTGCCAGCCACACGCAGTCACGCCAGCTTTCCGCCCTCGACTGAACCCACGAGACGCTGCGCCCATGCCGATCAAGAAAATCCTCGTCGTCGACGACTCCCCGACGGAACGGCTCGCCCTGTCGGAAGTCCTCGTCAAGAATGGCTACCAGGTCGTGACCGCCGACAGCGGCGACGAAGCCGTCATCAAGAGCAAGACCGAACACCCCGACCTCATCCTGATGGACGTGGTCATGCCCGGCACCAACGGCTACCAGGCCACCCGCACCATCGTGCGCGACGAGGCCACCCGTGACATCCCGGTGATCATCTGCACGAGCAAGGGCCTCGAGACCGACAAGATCTGGGGCATGCGCCAGGGCGCGTTCGACTACATGGTCAAGCCCCTCGACCACGCGGCCCTGCTCGACAAGATCCGCGCCTTCAGCTGAGAAACCCCATGGCGAAGCGGATCAGCCTCCACGAATTCCAGGCCGGCCTCGCGCGGCGACTGGCCGACGCCAAGGACAGCCGGGCATCGGCCCTGCTCGGCGTCCAGGCAGGCAAGCGCAACTGGCTCATCGACCTCACCGAGGCCGGAGAAATCCTGGCCGTTCCCCCTCTTGCAACGGTTCCCCTCGCCGAGCACTGGTTTCGCGGGCTCGCCAGCGTGCGGGGCAACCTGTTCGGCGTCGTCGATTTCGCAGCCTTTCACGGCGACGCGCCGATCGCGCCGGTGGGACAATCCCGGCTGCTGCTGATCGGGGTTCGCCACAGCCTCAACTGTGCGCTGCTCGTGACACGGGCCCTGGGCCTTCGGGCCGTCGAGGATTTCGAACCCCTCGCCACGCCGCCCGACCCGGACCAGCCATGGATCGGCGATCAGGTTCAGGATGCCCACGGCACCCACTGGACCCGCCTCAAGGTTTCCGAACTACTGAATCACGCGCGTTTTCTCGACGCCGCCCAATCGTGACCAAACAATCTGGAGGAGCAGCGGGTCACACCCGCTGAAGGAAGAAAAAAATGGCATTCAAGCTACCGGGACTGTCGCTGGGCGGCAACAAGGCCGCCACGACCAATGTGGACACGATCATCGACACCAGCGACGGGGCGCAAACCAGCGCACTCCCCTTCCTCGCGGGCAAGAGCGCATCCGAGCAGCTGCGTACCCTGCGCGTCCCGTTCCTGATCTTTGCCGTCCTGACCGCCGCGCTGGTCATCTACCAGATCCGGGTCAGCAGCTTCGGCACCGCCTACGTCACGGCCGCCGGCCAGATGCGAACCCTCTCCCAGCAGATCGCCAAGGCCAGTCAGCTCGCCCTGCAGGGTGACACCAACGCCTTCGGCGAGCTCAAGCAGAGCCGCGAACAGTTCAACGCCCTGCTCGGCGCCGTCACCGACGGCGGCGATGTCAACGGCACCGGCGTACCCGGCGGCAGCAGCGCCGTCACCGCCGAGCTCGAAGCCGTCACCACCCTCTGGAAGAAGACCGACGCCGACGCCGAGAAGCTCCTGAAGGAAGAAAAGAAGCTCACCGACCTGGGCAAGGCCGTTGCCACCATCAACAGCAAGAACCCCCAGCTCCTCGAACTCTCCGAACAGGTCGCCACACTCAAGCTGCAGGGCGGCGCCGCCGCACGCGAGATCGCCACCGCCAACCAGGTGGTGATGCTCACCCAGCGGATCGCCAAGAACGCCAACGCGCTCCTGATCGCCAACGCCATCGACCCGGAAGTCGCCTTCCTCCTCGGCAAGGACACCAACACCTTCCGCGAGCAGATTGAGCAGCTCCAGAAGATGACCGCTGACGGCACCGACGCCAAGGCCAAGCTCGCCGAACTCGAAACCGTCGGCAAGGACAACCTCTCCGCAGTCCAGACCATCCTCGGCAGCATCCAGCTCCTCGTGAAGGCCAAGGAAGCCGGCAGCCACATCTTCAAGGACTCCGGCCCGCTCCTCGAAAAGACCTCCGAACTGGCCGAAGGCTACTCCAACGCCTACACAGGCTTCTTCACCTGGGTCTCCCTGTCGATCATCGTCTGCGCCCTGCTCGCCCTGGCCTGCCTGGCCCTGATGGCCAAGACCTACAACGACGACATCGCCCGCCGCCGCGCCGCCTCCGAACAGCTCCGGGAAGCCGCCGAAACCGAGCGTAACGGCACCCAGCAGGCCATTCTGCGTCTGATGAACGAGATGGGCGACCTCGCCGACGGCGACCTGACCGTCCGCGCCACCGTCACCGAAGACATCACCGGCGCCATCGCCGACTCGGTGAACTACACCATTGAAGAACTCTCCGTGCTGGTGCGCCGGATCAACGACGCCGCCATCCGCGTGACCACCGCCACCGAATCCGCCCAGCGCACCTCCGACGAACTGCTCTCCGCCACCGAGCGTCAGGCCCAGGAACTGCGCCTCGCCGGTGAAACCGCCCAGAGCATGGCGAGCTCCATGAGCGCAGCCTCCGAAGACGCCCTGCAGTCCGCCCAGGTGGCCCGCCGCTCCCTCGAAGCCGCCCAGAAGGGCGCCGCCGCGGTGGAAGACACCATCAAGGGCATGAACGACATCCGCGAGAAGATCCAGGAGACCTCCAAGCGCATCAAGCGCCTCGGCGAATCCTCCCAGGAGATCGGCGAAATCGTGGAACTCATCTCCGACATTACCGAACAGACCAACGTCCTCGCCCTCAACGCTGCCATCCAGGCCGCCTCCGCCGGTGAAGCCGGCCGTGGCTTCTCGGTGGTTGCCGAAGAAGTGCAGCGCCTCGCCGAACGCTCCGCCGAGGCCACCAAGCAGATCGGCGCGATCGTGAAGACCATTCAGACCGACACCGGCGACGCCGTGGCGGCAATGGAAAACGCCACCCGCGACGTGGTCGACGGCGCCCGCCTGTCCGAAACCGCCGGCCAGGAACTCGCCGAGATCGAACGCGTGTCCGCCGAAACCGCCGAGCTCATCGAACGCATCTCGGTCAGTACCGAAGTCCAGGCCAAGGCCGCAACCCAGGTGGCCGAGAAGATGCGCGGCATTCTGGCGATCACCGACCGCACCACCACCGGCACCCAGCAGACCGCCGTGTCGATCGGCGAACTGGCGGATCTCGCAGTTGAACTCAAGGGTTCGGTCTCCGGCTTCAAGGTCTGACCCGCACACCCCGACCAGGAACGGAATCCGTCCCCCACGTACCGATGAGCTCAGCACATGAACTCGACCTGGGTCCGCTGACCTGGGTCAAAGGCGAAATCGACCTGGCCCTCGAAAGGGCCTTGGGCGCGCTCGCCGAGGCCGGCAACGCGCCAGACCGTCCCGGTCGCATCAAGTTCGCCCAGACCCACCTGCACCAGGCCCACGGCGCCCTGTCCATCGTGGGCCTCGACGGTCTGACCCAGTTCTCCGAACAGCTCGACCGGCTGCTCGGAGAAATGGCGTCCACCCAGGTGCCTGCCACGCCCGACACCATCCGTCTGGCGACCCGCTGCATCGCAGCCATCGGCAACTATCTCGACGAGCTCACCCGTGGCCAGCCCGACCAGGCCCTGCGCCTGTTCAGCCTGTACGGCGAACTCGCCCAGGCCCGCGGCCAGGACGCCCCCACCGCCGGCGAGCTGTTCTTCCCCGATCTGACCCTGCGCCCGGCCTTCCCGGCCGCCACCGAAGGCGGCGACGACCCCAAGCGCCTGCGCGCGCTGCGCGGCCGCTTCGAACGGGGCCTGCTCAAGTGGTTCCGCAACGCGGACGACACCGCCGGCCCGCAGGAGATGCGCGAATCCGTCGCCGGCATCGAAAGCCTCCAGGCCGTACCCGCGTCCCGCGCCTTCTGGGCCGCCGCCACCGCCTTCTTCGACGCCCTCGGCCAGGGCGCCCTGCCCGCCGACGCTGCCACCAAGCGCCTGTGCGGCCGGATCGACGCCCAGATGCGTCGCGTCATGGAGGGCTCCAGCATCGTCGCCGAGCGCCTGATGCGCGACGTGCTCTACCACGTCGCCACCACCGCGGCCCACTCGCCGGCCATCGACAGCATCCGCAGCACCTACCAGCTTCAAGCTCTGATCCCCGACGCCGACCGGCCGATCCGCGACACGCCCATCGCCCCGATCCTGCGCAAGCTGCGCGAAGCACTCTCCGATGCCCGCGAAGCCTGGGACCAGTTCTCCAAGGGCGGCGCCATCGGCCTGCCGCGCTTCCAGGACACCATCGCTCCGATCATCGATCAGGCCCGCACCGTGGGCCAGCCCGAAGTCGCCGACCTCGCCGCTGCCCTGGGCGAGCTCGCCCGCTGGCTGCGCCAGGACCCCCTGCGCCTCACCGACGCCCTGTCGATGGATGTCGCCACCGCGATGCTCCTCCTCGACACCCGCCTCGACGCCCATGCCCGCGCCGACAACCGGGAAGACGTGCAGATCGACGCCATCCTCGAGCGCCTGCGCGCCCATCAGCGAGGCGAGAAGCTCGCCCCGATGGCCATCTCCGAGCCCGACGCCCAGGCCCGCCAGGTCAATCGCCAGCTCGCCCACGAGATCCTCACCAGCCTCAACGAAGTCGAGACGAGCCTCGACGGCTTCTTCCGCTCGCCGGGCAACACCGACATCCTCGCCACCGTCCGCGCGCCCCTCAAGCAGGTCGAGGGCGCCCTCTCGGTGATGAACGACGACGGCGCCGTGCGTCTCGTCCAGGACGCCGCCGCGCGCATCGCGGCGCTGCCCGCCGAAACCGGCGACAACACCCGCGCCTTCGAAGAGATCGCCCACCGCCTGTCGGCCCTCGGCGTCTACATCGAAGCCCTCCAGCACGGCCCCGCCGACCTCGCCCGCATCCTGCGCCCCGACGACGTGCCCGACGTGGCCGACAGCGTCGAAGCCGAACTCGCCCAGCAGAAGCGCGAAGCCGCAGCCCTCACCGCCGCCCTCAAGGACAACCCGGACGACATCGGCCTGCGCACCGAGCTCCAGCTCAACCTCGAGAGCCTGCGCCAGGACGCCTCCCTCACGGCCGACCTCGAACTCGAAAAACAGGCCCGCCAGGCCCTCACGATGCTCGACGCCGGCGAGCTGTTCAGCGCCCCCGCGCCGATCGCCGCAGCTCCCGCCGCGCCAGCCCTGTCCGCCGAAGCCACCCGTCTCCTCGACGCCAGCGAAGAGGAAATCGACGCGGAACTCCTGTCGATCTTCATCGAAGAGGCCATCGAAGTCCGCAGTACCATCGCCCGCAAGATCGTCGAACTGCGCGAGCGTCCCCACGACGTGGAGGTGCTCACCACCATCCGCCGCAGCTTCCACACCCTCAAGGGCAGCGGCCGGATGGTCGGCCTCAAGGACTTCGGCGAAGCCGCGTGGAGCATGGAGCAGACGCTCAACCACTGGCTGCGCCTCGAACTGCCCGTCAACGCCGAGCTCCACACGCTCATCGACGACGCCCACGCGGCCTTCTCCGCCTGGATCGACCAGCTCAATGCCGGCGCCGGCACCCACAAGGACGTCAGCCAGCTGCTCGCCGACGCCGAGCGCCTGCGCTCCGAGGCCCCCGCCGAGGCACCCGCCCGGGCCACACCCGCGCCTGCCGCCCCCGCCACGCCCCCGAGTGCAGCCGGCGACACTGAAGAGATGGATCTGGAGTCCACGATCATCGTGCCGGATGCCAGCTTCACCGAAACCGACATCGGCACGCCAATGGCCCTCCATCACGAGGCCCCCGACGCACCGCCGCTGATCGAACTGCAGTTCCCCGACCTGAGCTTCGTCGAACCCGAAGCCGAGCCCGCCCCCGCGGCCCCGGCCCCGGCCGACGACTTCAGCCTCGACTTCGACCTGCCCACCGACCTCCCCGTCGAAGCGCCCGAAGTCGAAACGGCCCCGCCGACGCTCATCGAAGCCCCGCTTCCCCTCGAAGACCTGGCCCTCGAAGACGAGCCCGAAGCCCTGCCAGCGCTGCCCGACAGCATCCAGACCGTCGAGGAAGCCCTCGCCGATCTCGAAGAGAGCATCGAGCTGCCCGACACCTTCGAAGCCGTCGAAGCCCTGCCGGTCGAAGCCATCGACGCTCCGACCATCGAGATCCCGACGCTCGACGAAACGCCCACCTTCGATCTGCCCGTCACCGACGAACCGCTGGAGCCCCTTGAGCCGCTCGAAACGGTGGAAGTCGAGGCCGCCGGGATCGAAGCCGAGCTCGAGACCGAAGAAGCCATCAACATCGAAGAGATCGACGCCGAAAACGTGGCCGACGACGACATCAGCCAGGACGAAGTGCGCCTGGGCGATGTCGTGCTGTCCCGCCCGCTGTTCGACCTCTACCTCGTCGAAGCCCGCCAGCACGTGGCCACCCTGCGCCACGAACTCGCCCGGCTGTCGGTCAACCCGAGCCTCGTTCCGCCCCAGTCGGCGATCCGGGCCGCCCACACCCTGTCCGGCATCTCCGGCACCGCCCGCTTCGTCGCGCCCCAGGCGCTCGCCAAGGCCCTTGAGCTGGCCGAACAGCGCCTGTCCGACCACGACCGCGCGCCCACGGCCGACCAGACCATCCTGCTCAACAGCGCAGCCACCGCCCTCGAAGGCATGCTGGTCCAGCTCTCTGCCCGCAGCCTGCCCCAGCCGGCACCAGAGCTCGTCGAACAGCTCGACGGCATCCTCGCCTCGCATCTGGCCGAAGTCATCAGCCTGCGCCCCGAAGCACCGCCGGCCCTGGTGACCACGCCGATCAATCCGGTGCCTGCAGCGCCGCGCCCGGCCGAACCCACCGCAGCGGCGCCGCAACTGCGCGACGAGCTCGACACCGACCTGCTGCCGATCTTCCTCGACGAAGGCAACGAACTCCTCGACCAGCTCGACGTCGCCGTCCACAACTGGCGCGGCAACCCGACCGACACCACCAACGCCGCCGGCATCGCCCGTCTGCTCCACACCCTCAAGGGCAGCGCGCGGATGGTCGGCGCGATGAGCCTCGGCCAGAGCCTGCACGACCTAGAAACCCGTCTCGAGCGGGTGCGCGGCCAGAACGCCGCCGAATCCGGCATCCTCGACGAGCTCGAAACCGCCCTCGACCAGACCCGCCAGGCCCTCGACACCCTCGGCAACCCCGAGGCCGCCGCGCCGGCGCCCGAGCCGGTCCAGCCGGCAAGCCCCGTCGCCACCCACATCGACCTGGACGACACCGCCCCGGCCCAGCCCGGCGAACTCGCCGCCCAGGCCGCCCGCACCATGCTGCGGGTCGAAGCCAGCCGCATCGACCAGTTCGTGAACGAAGCCGGCGAAATCTCCATCGCCCGCACCCGGATCGAAGGCGAACTGCGCACCCTGCGCCGCTCCCTGCTCGACCTCACCGAAAACGTCATCCGCCTGCGCAACCAGCTGCGCGAAGTCGAAATCCAGGCCGACACCCAGATGCAGTCCCGCCTGTCCCAGGTCGAGACCCATCACACCGAGTTCGACCCCCTGGAGATGGACCGCTACACCCGCCTCCAGGAACTCACCCGGATGATGGCGGAGAGCGTCGGCGACGTGACCACCGTCCAGCAGAACCTCCTCAAGAATCTCGACGGCGCCGAATCGGCCCTCCACGCCCAGTCGCGGATGGCCCGCGAACTCCAGCAGTCGCTGATGTACGTGCGCATGGTGCCCTTCGACAGCCTCGCCGAGCGTCTCTACCGCCTCGTCCGCCAGACCGCCAAGGAGCTTGGCCGGCGCGCCAACCTCGACATCATCGGCGGCCAGATTGAAATCGACCGCAGCGTGCTCGAGGCCATGACCGGCCCCCTCGGCCACCTGGTCCGCAACGCCGTCGCCCATGGCATCGAGCCGCCCGACGTACGCCGCGCCGCCGGCAAGCCCGAGATCGGCCAGATCACCCTGCGCGTCGCCCACGAAGGCAACGACGTGGTGATCGAATTCCGCGACGACGGCGCCGGCCTCGACTTCGCCCGCATCCGCGCCCACGCCCTCGAAACAGGGCTGATCGAAGCGGGCGAAGAAACCGACGACAAGCGCCTCACCAACCTGATCTTCGTGCCCGGCTTCACCACCGCCAGCCTGTCCAGCCTTGCCGGCCGCGGCGTGGGCATGGACGTGGTGAAGAGCGAGACCGCCGCCGTCGGCGGCCGCATCAGCGTAGCCACCGAAGCCGGCCAGGGCACCACCTTCCGCATCCACCTGCCGCTCACCCTCGCCGTCACCCAGGCGCTGCTGGTGCGCGCGGGCGGACGCACGCTGGCGATTCCGTCGTCGATGGTGGCCCAGGTGCTCGAACTCAAGCCCAAGGCCCTCGAAGAGGTCCGCGCCAAACGGGGCACCGAATGGCTCGGCGAGCACTTCAGCTACCGCTACCTGCCGCGCCTCCTGGGCGACAACGAATCCCAGCCCCAGCTCGACCGCTTCAACTGGGTGCTGCTGCTCCGGGCCGGCTCCGAAACCCTCGCCCTCCATGTGGATGCCCTGCGCGGCAACCAGGAAGTCGTCGTCAAGAACGCCGGGCCGCAGTACGCCCGGATGGTCGGCTACTCCGGCGCCACGGTGCTTGGCGACGGCGAGATCGTGCTGATCCTGAACCCGGTCGCCCTGGCCGGCCGCGCCCACGCCAGCGCCGAGGACGTCCTGCCGGCCACCAGCCGCAGCAGCCTCACCCCGGCCCAGCCGACGGTGATGGTGGTGGATGACTCCCTGACCGTGCGCAAGATCACCGGCCGCCTGCTCGAACGGGAAGGCTACCGGGTCATCACCGCCAAGGACGGCGTGGACGCGCTGGAGCAGCTCCTCACCGCCAGCCCCGACGTCATCATCGCCGACATCGAGATGCCGCGGATGGACGGCTTCGACCTCACCCGCAACATCCGCGCCGACGCCCGCCTGAGGGCCGTGCCGATCATCATGATCACCTCCCGCACGGCCGAAAAGCACAAGCGTTATGCGGAAGAGATCGGCGTCAACCACTACCTCGGCAAGCCCTACGACGAGGACGTGCTGCTGCAGCTGATCCGGGATTTCGTCACCAACGCCACACTCTGACCCGGACTAAAGCGCCGCTTTCGTCCGGGGCGGGCCCCGGCTTGGCTATAATCGGTCGTTTTCCCTGCGCGACCGCCCCATGAACCTGCTCTTCGAAGAGGATGGTGCCTTCAAGACCGGCACCATCCTGACCGACAACGACGCCTCCCTGCAGGTGGAAACACCCCACGGCAAGCGCCTCAAGCTGAAGAGCAACCACGTGCTGATGCGTTTCGCGCAGCCGGGCGCCGGCGATCTGCTCGACCGCGCCGAAACCGAGGCCGAAGGCCTCGATACCGAATTCCTGTGGGAAGTCTGCGGCGAAGACGAGTTCGGCTTTGCCGAGTTCGCCCGCGAATACTTCGGCCACGAACCCAGCCCCGTCGAATCCGCCGCCGTGCTGCTGCGCCTGCACGCCGCGCCGATCTACTTCCACCGCAAGGGCCGCGGCCGCTTCCGCAAGGCGCCGGCCGAGATCCTCCAGGCCGCCCTCGCCGGCCTCGAGAAGAAGCGCCAGCAGGCCGCCGCCGTCGAGCGGATGCGCGACGAACTCCTCGCCGGCCAGTTGCCCGAAGAGCTCAAGCCGCTGGTGCGTCAGCTGCTCTACAAGCCCGACCGCAACCGCCTCGAAACCAAGGCCCTCGAAGCCGCCTGTGCCGAAAGCGGCAAGTCGCCGGCCCGGCTGCTCCTCGCCTGTGGCGCGCTGGCCTCGTCCCACGAACTGCATTTCGACCGCTTCCTGTTCGAGTACTTCCCGTCCGGCACCGACTTCCCGGCCTTCGAGCCGCCCGTCGCCCCGGCCGACCTGCCGCTCGCCGACGTGCGCGCCTTCTCCATCGACGACGCCGCCACCACCGAGATCGACGACGCCTTCTCGGTCACCCCGGTCGACGGCGGCTGGCGCATCGGCATCCACATCGCCGCGCCCGGCCTCGGCTTCGGCCGCGACTCCAGCCTCGACGCCATCGCCCGCGAGCGCCTGTCGACGGTCTACATGCCGGGCAACAAGATCACCATGCTGCCCGACGCCATCGTCGAGGGCTTCACCCTGGGCGAAGGCCGCGACTGCCCGGCACTGTCGCTCTACCTCGACGTCAGCCGCGACCTCATCGTCACCGGCAACCACTCGCGCATCGAGCGCGTGCCGGTGGTCGCCAACCTGCGCCACCACGACATCGAGCCGGTCTTCAACGAAACCACCCTCGCCGAAGGCGGCCCGGACTTCCCCTGGAAGGCCGAGCTCACCCTGCTGTGGGAGCTCGCCACGGTGCTCGAAGCCGGCCGCGGCAAGCCCGCAGCCAACCAGAACCTCGTCGATTTCAACTTCAGCGTCGACTGGTCCGAAACCACCGCCGACGGTCCCGGCCGCATCGAGATTGGCCGCCGCTCCCGCGGTTCGCCCCTCGACAAGCTGGTGGCCGAGCTGATGATCGCCGCCAACAGCACCTGGGGCAAAGCCCTCGCCGACGCCGGCATCCCGGCCCTGTATCGGGCCCAGACCGGCGGCAAGGTGCGCATGACCACCGCCGCCGCGCCCCACGAAGGCCTCGGCGTGGACTGCTACGCCTGGTCCAGCTCGCCGCTGCGGCGCTACGTCGACCTGGTCAACCAGTGGCAGCTCATCGGCTGGCTCAGCGGCAACGCGCCGGCCTTCCCGCCCAAGTCGCCCGAGCTGATCGCCGCCATGCGCGACTTCGAGCTCACCTACGCCGCCTACGCCGAATTCCAGCGCGGCATGGAGCGCTACTGGTGCCTGCGCTGGCTGCGCCAGCAGGGCCACCCGGCCATGAGCGCCCGCGTGCTGCGCGAGAGCCTCGTCCGCCTCGAAGTCATCCCGCTGATCTTCAAGGTCCCGTCGATGCCCACCCTGCCGCCAGGCACCCGCGTGCAGCTCGCCATCGACAGCACCGACCTGATCGACGTGGACGTGCGCGCCACCTATCTCGAAACCCTCGCGCCGGCGGGCAGCGAGCCCATCGAGATCGACGACGAAGACCTGCAGGAAGCCGAAGCCGCGCCAGCTGCCGATGCCCCCGTCGCCACCACTGAGGCCCCGCCCGCCGCCTGAGTCCGCCATGCAGCCGCTCCAACGTCCGCCCGCCCCGTCGCCTTCCCCGACGCCCGTCCCCGGCCCTGCCGCCGGCGCGGGCGGCGCGTGGCCGACCTTCGCCGGGCGGTCGGCGCGCTATGCGCTCGAATGGGGCGTCGGCGTCTCGCTGGCGATCCACGCCGTGCTGCTGTCCATCCACTTCGTGATGCCGGACCCGGCCAAGTTCAAGCGCAACGACAAGGGGCTGGAGGTCGTGCTGGTCAATTCCCGCCACGCCCAGCGCCCGGACACCGCCGACATCCTCGCCCAGACCAACCTCGACGCCGGCGGCAACTCCGACAAGAAGGCCCGTCCCGCCACCCCGCTGCCGCCCATGGAGCAGACCCGCGCCGGCGACAGCCTGATCGAAGCCCAGCGCCGCAGCGAGCAGCAACAGGCGCCCCAGGTCCAGGCGATGACCGCCAAGCAGGCCAAGGCCGCGCTGGCCGTCGATCCCCGCCACGCCAACCCCACCGAGGCCCCACGCCAGGTGTCCGGCTACGACCTCCTCGACAGCTCCGCCGCGGTCGCCCGCATCGAGGCCCAGATCGACAAGGATCTGATGGACTACGCCTCGCGGCCGCGCAAGAAGTTCATCGGCGCCCGCGCCCACGAATACCGCTTCGCCCAGTACGCCGAGGACTGGCGCCAGAAGATCGAGCGGGTCGGCACCCTCAACTACCCCGACGCCGCCCGCGGCAAGCTCTACGGCAGCCTGCTGCTGTCGGTCACCATCCGTGCCGACGGCAACGTGGAGAACGTCGAGATCCTCCGCTCCTCCGGCCACAAGCTGCTGGATGACGCCGCCCGCCGCATCGTGCAGCTCGCCGCGCCCTACGCCGCCTTCCCGCCGGACATCCGCAAGGACACCGACGTGATCGAGATCACCCGCACCTGGACATTCACCAACGCGGACATGCTGCAGACCTCCGCCCGCAAGGATTGACCCGATGGACCGTTACGCCGTGATCGGCAACCCGATCGGCCACAGCAAGTCGCCCCGCATCCACGCCGCCTTCGCCACCCAGACCGGCCAGCAGCTCAGCTACGAGGCGCTGCTCGCGCCCCTCGACGGCTTCGCCGCCACCGTGCAGGGCTTCCAGGCCGCCGGCGGACGCGGGATGAACGTCACCGTGCCCTTCAAGCTCGAAGCCTTCGACCTGGCCGACCGGCTCACGCCCCGCGCCCAGGCCGCCGGCGCGGTGAACACCCTGGCCTTCGGCGCCGACGGCACCCTGGGCGACAACACCGACGGCGCCGGCATCCTGCGCGACATCACCGTCAACCTGGGCTTCGCCGTGGCCGGCCGGCGCGTGCTGCTGCTGGGCGCGGGCGGCGCGGCCCGTGGCACCGTGCTGCCACTCCTTGACGCGCAACCCGCCAGCCTCACCATCGCCAACCGAACCGCCGTCAAAGCCGCCCAATTGGCCGACGAGTTCGCCACCGCCGGCGCCATCGTGCCCACCGGTTGCGGCCTCGCCCAGCTCGCCGGACAACAGTTC
>NZ_BSPX01000058.1:0-13652 GCF_030161255.1 Zoogloea oryzae | reverse complement strand
ACCAGCGCCAGCCTGTCGGATGCCGCGCCGGATCTGCCCGCCGGGCTCTACGCCCCCGGCAGCCTCGCCTACGACATGATGTACGGCAAGGGCGAGACGCCCTTCCTCGCCGCCGCGCGCGCCCAGGGCGCCGCCCGCCTCGCCGACGGCCTGGGGATGCTCGTCGAGCAGGCCGCCGAGAGCTTCTTCCTGTGGCGCGGCGTGCGCCCCGAGACGGCGCCCGTGCTCGCCGAGCTGCGCGCCAGCCTCTGAGCCCGCCCGCCATGACCCGAGTCTGGCACTGGACACGGCGCGCCCTCGTGGCGCTGGTGCTGCTGTTCGTTGCCTATCAGGTCTGGCTGCTCGGCCACGTGCTGTGGTGGAAGTGGAACCCGCCCTCCGGCACCAGCTTCATGAGCCTGCGCCTGGACGAGCTCGCCGCCGACAAGCCCGACGCCGAACTCCACTACCGCTGGGTGCCCTACGAGCGCATCTCGATCCACCTCAAGCGCGCCGTCGTGGCCGCCGAGGACGACAAGTTCGTGGATCACGAAGGCTTCGACTGGGAAGGCATCCAGAAGGCCATCGAGAAAAACCAGAAGAAGGGCAAGCCCGTCGCCGGCGGCTCGACGATCAGCCAGCAGCTCGCCAAGAACCTCTTCCTCAGCCCCGCCCGCAGCTATTTCCGCAAGGTCGAGGAAGCCATCATCACCGTGATGATCGAGACCCTGTGGGACAAGCGGCGCATCCTCGAGGTCTATCTCAACGTGGTCGAATGGGGCAACGGCATCTTCGGCTGCGAGGCCGCCGCCCAGCGTTATTTCCGCATTCCCGCCGCCCAGCTGGCGCCCAACCAGGCCGCCCGGCTGGCCGTGATGCTCCCCAATCCGCGCAAGTACGAGAAGAATTTCAGCCCCCGCCTGGCCGCCCACGCGGCCCGCATCCAGGGCCGCATGCAGTACTCCGACGTGCCCTGAAACGCTCCACCGCCCCCTCCTTGCGGAACTTGAGCCCCTGCCCGGCGCCCCGCCCTTCGGGTAGAATGTCGCGTTTTCCCAAGCACCGCCTCCCCCGATGCAATTCGCCGGATTCACCTTGCGAAACAATCTGTTCGTTGCGCCCATGGCCGGCGTGACGGACCGTCCTTTCCGCCAGCTCTGCAAGAAGATGGGGGCCGGGCTCGCCGTCTCCGAGATGGTCACGTCCAACTCCCTGCTGTACGGCAGCGCCAAGACCCAGCGGCGCGCCAACCACGACGGCGAGGCCGATCCGATCTCCGTGCAGATCGCCGGCGCCGATCCGGCCATGATGGCCGAGGCCGCCCGTCACAACGTCGACCGCGGCGCCCAGATCATCGACATCAACATGGGCTGCCCGGCCAAGAAGGTCTGCAACGTGATGGCCGGCTCCGCGCTGATGCAGGACGAGCCCCTCGTCGCCCGCATCCTCGAAGCCGTCGTCGGCGCTGCCGGCAACACCCCGGTCACCCTCAAGTTCCGCACCGGCTGGAACAAGGCCAATAAAAACGCCGCGACCATCGCGCGCATCGCCGAAGAGTCCGGCATCCAGCTGATCGCCATCCACGGCCGCACCCGCGCCTGCCAGTACACCGGCGACGCCGAGTACGACACCATCGCCGACGTCAAGACCCGCGTGCGCATCCCGCTGATCGCCAACGGCGACATCACCACGCCGCAGAAGGCGAAGTTCGTGCTGGATTACACCGGTGCCGACGGCGTGATGATCGGCCGCGCGGCCCAGGGCCGCCCGTGGATCTTCCGCGAGATCGAACACTTCCTGAAGACCGGCGAGGAGCTTCCGCCTCCGCTCGTCTCCGAAATCCTCCAGGTGTGCAAGGACCACCTCGCCGACCTCTACGCCTTCTACGGCGAAGACACCGGCGTCAAGGTCGCCCGCAAGCACATCAGCTGGTACACCAAGGGTCTGGTCGGCTCGGCGCAGTTCCGCCGCGTCATGAACACCCTGCCCACCGTACAAGAACAGATTGCCGCCATTGACGAGTTCTTCGGCCGGCTCGCCGACAGAGACAGCCGCCTGGTTTACATCGAAGAAGAATTCCCTCAGGAGCTTGCAGCATGAGCAGCACCAGCAATGACATCGCGGAATCTGTCTGCCGCGCCCTCGACACCTACTTCCGCGATCTCGACGGCGAGAAGCCCAACGCCCTCTACGAGATGGTGATCAAGAACGTCGAACGCCCGATGCTCGAGTTCGTCCTCAAGCAGGCCGGTGGCAACCAGACCCTCTGCGCAGAGATGCTCGGCATCAACCGCAACACCCTGCGGCGCAAGCTGTCCGAGCACGAACTCCTGTAATCGCCTTTCCGTCATTTTCAAGCCGCATCCTCCGCGGCCATCCAGAGAACACCCCATGAAAGTCACCCAAGCCCTGCTCAGCGTCTCCGACAAGACTGGCGTCATCGAATTCGCCCGCGAACTGTCCGCTCTCGGCATCAAGCTGCTGTCCACCGGCGGCACCGCCAAGTCCCTGCGCGATGCCGGCCTGCCGGTCACCGACGTGTCCGACTACACCGGCTTCCCCGAGATGCTCGACGGCCGCGTGAAGACGCTGCACCCCAAGGTGCACGGCGGCATCCTCGCCCGTCGCGACCTGCCCGAGCACCTGGCCAAGCTCGAAGAGCACAGCATCCCGCGCATCGATCTGGTGGTGGTGAACCTCTACCCCTTCCAGGCCACCGTCGCCAAGCCCGACTGCAGCCTCGAAGACGCCATCGAGAACATCGACATCGGCGGCCCGACCATGGTCCGCGCCGCGGCCAAGAACCACGGCAATGAAGCTGGCGGCGTCGGCATCGTGACCGACCCGGCCGACTACGCCGGCATCGTCGCCGAGCTCAAGGCCAATGGCGGCGCGCTCAGCTACAAGACGCGCTTCGACCTCGCCCGCAAGGCCTTCACCCACACCGCCCGCTACGACTCGGCGATCTCCAACCACCTGACCGCGCTGGCCGAAGACGGCTCCAAGATGGCCTACCCGGAGCGCTTCCAGCTGGCCTTCGACAAGGTGCAGGATCTGCGCTACGGCGAGAACCCCCACCAGACCGCCGCCTTCTACCGCGAGTCCGAGCCCCAGGCCGGCGCCATCGCCGCCTACACCCAGCTGCAGGGCAAGGAGCTGTCGTACAACAACATCGCCGACTCCGACGCCGCCTGGGAATGCGTCAAGGCCTTCGACGGCGTGGCCTGCGTGATCGTCAAGCACGCCAATCCGTGTGGCGTGGCCGTTGCCGCCAGCCCGCTGGAAGCCTACAAGAAGGCCTTCTCCACCGATCCCACCTCCGCCTTCGGCGGCATCATCGCCTTCAACACCACGGTTGACCGCGCCGCCGCCGAAGCCGTCAGCGCCCAGTTCCTCGAAGTGCTGATCGCCCCCGCCTACACCGACGAAGCCCTCGAACTCCTCAAGGCCAAGCAGAACGTCCGCGTGCTGGTCAATCCGCTGGGCACCGTCCGCCAGCCCGACTACAAGCGCGTCGGCGGCGGCCTGCTGGTGCAGAGCGCCGACTTCGCCCCGATCACCGCGGCGGATCTGAAGGTCGTCACCAAGCGCGCGCCCACCGAGCAGGAGCTCGGCGACCTGCTGTTCGCCTGGCGCGTGGCCAAGTACGTCAAGTCCAACGCCATCGTCTACTGCAAGGACGGCATGACCATCGGCGTCGGCGCCGGCCAGATGAGCCGCGTGGATTCCGCCCGCATCGCCAAGATCAAGGCCGAGAACGCCGGCCTGGTGATCCCCGGTTGCGTGGTGGCGTCGGATGCCTTCTTCCCGTTCCGTGACGGCCTCGACGTGCTGGCCCAGGCCGGCGCCACCGCCGTCATCCAGCCGGGTGGCTCGGTGCGCGACGCCGAAGTGATCGCCGCCGCCGACGAGCAGGGCATCGCCATGGTCCTCACCGGCTTCCGCCACTTCCGTCACTGATCCGGACACCCCCATGAAGATCCTCGTCATCGGCTCCGGCGGACGCGAACACGCGCTGGCCTGGAAACTCTCCCGCTCGCCGCGCGTGCAGAAGGTGCTGGTCGCCCCGGGCAACCCCGGCACCGCCCGTGAGCCCGGCATCGAGAACGTCGCCGTCACCGCGATCCCCGAGCTCATCGAGCTCGTCCGCCGCGAGCAGATCGGCCTCACCGTCGTCGGCCCCGAGGCGCCCCTCGCCGCTGGCGTGGTGGATGCCTTCCGCGCCGCCGGGCTGCCGATCTTCGGGCCGACCAAACTGGCTGCCCAGCTCGAAAGCTCCAAGGACTTCGCCAAGCAACTCCTGATCCGTCACAAGATCCCGACGGCCAAGTACCAGACCTTCTCCGACTCCGCCGCCGCCCACGCCTACGTGGACGCCGAAGGTGCGCCGATCGTCATCAAGGCCGACGGCCTCGCCGCTGGCAAGGGCGTGGTCGTGGCGATGACCCTCGACGAAGCCCACGCTGCCATCGACGCCATGCTCACCCACAACACGCTGGGCGTGCAGTACGACGAGCGCGGCCCGCGGGTGGTGATCGAGGAATTCATGGATGGCGAGGAAGCCAGCTTCATCGTGATGGCCGATGGCCGCCACGCCCTGCCGCTGGCCACCTCCCAGGATCACAAGCGCCTGCGTGACGCCGACCAGGGCCCCAACACCGGCGGCATGGGCGCCTACTCGCCCGCCCCGGTGGTCACGCCCGAAGTCCACGCCCGCGCCATGCGCGAGATCATCATGCCGACCCTCGTCGGCATGGCCGCCGAAGGCCTGCCCTATACCGGCTTCCTTTACGCCGGCCTGATGATCGACGCCAAGGGCGCACCGCGCGTCGTCGAGTTCAACTGCCGCATGGGCGACCCGGAAACTCAACCGATCATGATGCGGCTCAAGACCGATCTGGTCGATCTCGTCGAAGCCGCCATCGCCGGCAAGCTCGACAAGATCGAGGCCGAATGGGACCGCCGCTTCGCCCTGGGCGTGGTGATGGCCGCCGCCGGCTACCCGGACAGCCCCCGCAAGGGCGACGCCATCCACGGCCTGCCCGCCAGCGCCCCGGAAGACGTGCACGTCTTCCACGCCGGCACCACCGAGAAGGACGGCCAAGTCGTCACCAACGGTGGCCGCGTGCTGTGCGTCACCGCCCTGGGCGACAACGTGCGTAGCGCCCAGAAACTCGCCTACGAGCAGCTCGATCAGATCCACTTCGACGGCATGCAGTGCCGCCGCGACATCGGCTACCGCGCCGTCGCCCGCAAGGGCTGAGCCATGCCCCACCTGCGCATCGAGTACAGCACCAACATCGCCGGCCGGTTCGATCCGGCCGCGGTGCTGGTCGCCGCCACCGACGCGCTGGTGGCCAGCGGCGTGTTCGCTCCCGCCGACGCCATCAAGGCCCGCTTGATGCCCGTCGAACACTTCCGGGTCGGCAGCGGCGGCGACCACGGCTTCATCCACGCCGGGCTGGCCCTGCTTTCCGGCCGTGACAGCGCCACCAAGCAGCGCCTCACCGCGGCGCTGGTGGACGCCATCGCGCCCCTCGTCGCACCCGGCCCCCAGGTGGTGCAGATCACCTCCGAAGCCCGCGACATGGATCGCGACACCTACTCGAAGCGCCTCATTCCCGGCGCCTGATTCATCCGCCGGCCGCTGGCCGGTTTTTTCCATCCCCGGAGCCCACCCATGCCTGACCGCGCCGCCGTCAAAGCCTATCTCCTCGACCTTCAGGCCCGCATCGTCGCCGCCCTCGAAGCCTTCGACGGCAAGCCCTTCGTCACCGACAGCTGGACCCGCCCCGCCGGCGGCGGCGGCCTCACCCGCCTGATCGAGGAAGGCAACTTCTTCGAGCGCGGCGGCTGCAACTTCTCCCACGTGATGGGCGAAGGCCTGCCCCCTTCCGCCACCGCAGCCCGGCCCGAACTCGCCGGCCGCAGCTACGAGGCGATGGGCGTCTCGCTGGTGCTCCACCCGCGCAACCCGTACTGCCCCACCGTGCACATGAACGTGCGCTTCTTCATCGCCTCGGCCCCGGGCAAGGCCGACGTGTGGTGGTTTGGCGGCGGGATGGACCTCACGCCCTACTACCCCTTCGAGGAAGACGTCCGCCACTTCCACGCCACCTGCAAGGCCGCCGTGCTGCCCTGGGGCGACGCTGAATACCAGCGCCTCAAGGACTGGTGCGACCGCTACTTCTTCCTCAAGCACCGCAACGAGCCCCGCGGCGTGGGCGGCCTGTTCTTCGACGACCACGGCGCCGACGGCAAGGTGGATTTCGACGCCGCCTTCGCCATGACCCGCAGCGTCGGCGACGCCTTCCTGCCAGCCTATCTGCCGGTGGTCGAACGCCGCCGCGACACGCCCTATGGCGAACGCGAACGCGACTTCCAGGCCTACCGGCGCGGCCGCTACGTGGAGTTCAACCTCGTCTTCGACCGCGGCACGCTGTTCGGCCTGCAGTCCGGCGGGCGCACCGAATCCATCCTCATGTCCATGCCGCCCATCGTGAAGTGGCGCTACGACTGGCACCCGGAAGCCGGCAGCCCCGAGGCGCGGCTGTACTCCGACTTCCTCGTGCCCCGCGACTGGGCCTGATCCCGCAGATGTTCGACGCCGCCCGCCAGAAGCTCAGGGCCCAGCTGATGGCGGGCCTTGAGCTCGGCGTCGGCGTGCTGTCGGCGCTCGGCGTGCCGATGGCGCTGATTTTCGGCAAGCTGCTGCTTGCCGGATTGCTGGGGATGATCGCGATCGGTGTCGGGCTGCGCTTCGTCCGGGCTCGCAAGCCGGCCGCCACGGATCAGTGAGCCGGCGCGGCGAGCCCGCCCGGCGGATAACTGCGCAGGTAGCCTAGCAGCGCCTCGACCCGCCCGCGGATCAGCGCCGCCCGATACGCCGCCCGCGACGTGACCGACGACGAGCCGAAATCCTGCGGCGTCCAGTTGTTGGCGATGAAGCGGAGTTCTGCATCCCGAAAGACCAGCCAGCTCTTCTGGCTGCGCACCAGATCCTGACGACGGCTGTCGCGCCCCTGGCGCACCAGCGCGGTGTAGGCGAGGTTCAGTTCACGGTCGAGAAACTGCTCGTACTGGGCATAGACCGCCAGCGCATCCCGGTCCGTCCCCGCGCCAGCGATGCGCGTTTCAAAGTCGCCCGCGCGGGTCGCAAACTCGGCCACCGGATCGGGCCGGTCCGGGTTGTCGATGGCCAGCGCTGCGCCGGCAGGCAAGCCCAGCGCAAGCACCAGCGCCCACCCGGCCAGCCGGGTTGAAAGACGCTCACCAGTTCTTCTCATATTTCCCCAGGGAATAGACGTTCCACTCACACTGCCGCCGCCGCTCGAGCCCCAGCATCACCTTGCCCTGGGACTTGTTCCAGGACTTCCAGGCCGCTTCCAGCGTCTTATACATGGTCTGGGCGGTGGGGTCATTGACCATCTTCGCCACCGACGAGCGGGCCAGGTTGGCCGCGCCGATGTTGAAGGTGAGGATCACCAGCGCGTCAAACTGATTCTGGCTGAGCTTCGCGGTGATCGTCGAATTCACTGCCGCCTCGAAGGGCTGCAGATCCTTGTCGAGCAGCGCGTTGGCCCCCGCCTCGGTGATGCCGCCCTTGTAGGTGTCCCATTCCGCCTTGGCGATCAGATGCCCGTAGCCGATCGTCGCGCCCTTCACCCACACGTGGGTCGCCTTGCCGGTCTGGTCGTCGTAGGTGAACAGGAACAGGCTCTCGAGCTTGCGCAGCAGCTCCCGCGCCTTTGCACTCATGCACATCGCGCCGGTCGGCTGGACGGCTGGCGGCTGGGTCGGCGTCGTCGGGGTGACGACCACCGCGGGCGGCTGGTTGAGGGCCTGCCAGGTCTTGCCACCCGGATCCACCCGGCCGTCGGGCTTCTTGAGCTTCATCACCCGGCGCTGGAACTCCTCGATCGCGCCGTAGGTTTCGTCCCCCTGCCCACCATCTTCGGCGATCCGCGGCAGGGACGGCGGTCGATGGCGGTTGAGCAGCTGCTGGACGAGCAGGACTTCGCGCTTGAGCGGCTTGTCGGCGCCGCGCCCGACCGCACGTGTGAGACTGGCCATGAACCTCTCCCCAACAGGAATGGATACGCCATCTCACTATAGTCAGCCCCACCGGTAGCAACCAGGGCGAGAATGCAAAAAGGCCTCCCGGGCGGCAACACCCGGGAGACCTTTGCCGGCAGCCGGCGGCGCTCAGTTGCGGATCAGGTGATCGAAGGCCGACAACGACGCCTTGGCGCCCTCGCCCATCGCGATGATGATCTGCTTATAGGGCACCGTCGTCACGTCACCGGCGGCAAACACGCCCGGCACCGAGGTGCGGCCGTGGTCGTCCACGATGATCTCGCCGCGGGACGACAGCTCGACCGTGCCCTTCAGCCACTGGGTGTTGGGCAGCAGACCAATCTGCACGAAGATCCCGGCAAGCGCCACCTGATGCATCTCGCCCGAGACGCGATCCTTGTAGGTGAGGCCGGTCACCTTCTGGCCGTCGCCATTCACCTCGGTGGTCTGGGCGTTCACGATGATCTTCACGTTGGGCAGGCTTTCGAGCTTCTTCACCAGCACCGCGTCGGCGCGCAGCTTGCTGTCGAACTCCAGCAGGGTCACGTGGGCCACCACGCCGGCGAGGTCGATGGCCGCCTCGACGCCCGAGTTGCCGCCGCCGATCACCGCCACCGGCTTGCCCTTGAAGAGCGGGCCGTCGCAGTGGGGGCAGTAGGTCACGCCCTTGGTGCGGTACTCGGTCTCGCCGGGCACGTTCATGTCGCGCCAGCGGGCGCCGGTGGAGAGGATCACCGTCTTCGACCTGAGGCTCGCGCCGCTCGCCAGCTTCACCTCGATCAGCTCGCCCGGCACCAGGGCCTCGGCGCGCTGCAGGTTCATGATGTCCACGGCGTACTGTTTGACGTGCTCCTCCAGCGCCGCTGCGAGGCGCGGGCCTTCGGTCTCCTTCACCGAGATGAAGTTCTCGATGGCCAGGGTGTCCAGCACCTGACCGCCGAAGCGTTCGGTGACCACGCCCGTGCGGATGCCCTTGCGCGCCGCGTAGATCGCGGCCGCAGCGCCCGCCGGCCCACCGCCCACCACCAGCACGTCGAAGGGCTCCCGGGCGGCGATCTTCGCGGCGGCGCGGGCTTCGGCGCCGGCGTCGACCTTGGCGAGGATCTGCTCCAGCTCCATCCGGCCCTGGCCGAACTCCTGGCCGTTGAGGAGGATGGTCGGCACCGCCATGATCTGCAGGCGGGTGACTTCATCCTGGAACAGCGCGCCATCCACCGTCTCGTGGCGAATCTTCGGATTGACCAGCGCCATCAGGTTGAGGGACTGGACCACCTCCGGGCAGTTCTGGCACGAGAGCGAAATGTAGGTGACGAAGTTGTACTCGCCGTCGAGGTCGCGGATCTGGGCCAGCACCTCGTCGCTCACCTTGGGCGGATGGCCGCCCACCTGGAGCAGGGCCAGCACCAGCGAGGTGAACTCGTGGCCGAGGGGGATAGCCGCGAAGCGGATGCCGATCGGCTCATCCGGGCGGGTGATGCGGAACGAGGGCTTGCGCTCGGCGCCGTCGTCGCGTTCGACGAGGCTCACCAGCGGCGACAGGCTGGCGATCTCCTGCAGCAGTTCGCGCATCTGGCGGGCGGTGTCGCTGTCATCGAGGGACGCGACGATCTCCACCGGGCGGCTCACCCTGGTCAGATAGGCTTGCAACTGGTTCTTGAGGTCGGCATCCAGCATGACGAATTCCTTTTCTTTTCAATGCGCAGAAGTAAAAACGCCCGGCGCGCCGTGAGACGCCCGGGCGTTCTGGAACAGCGTGAAGCGCTGTCCGGCGTGAGACTTAGATCTTGCCGACCAGGTCCAGGGACGGCTTCAGGGTCTCGGCGCCTTCCTGCCACTTGGCGGGGCAGACTTCACCCGGGTGGGAGGCGACGTACTGGGCAGCCTTGACCTTGCGCAGCAGCTCGGACGCGTCACGGCCGATGCCCAGGTCGTGGATTTCGGCGACCTTGATGACGCCTTCCGGGTTCACCACGAAGGTGCCGCGCAGCGCCAGGCCAGCTTCTTCGATCATCACGTCGAAGTTGCGGGAGATGGTGCCGGTGGGGTCGCCCAGCATCGGGTACTTGATCTTCTTGATGGTGTCGGAAGCGTCGGCCCAGGCCTTGTGCACGAAGTGGGTGTCGGTGGAGACGGAGTACACCTCAACGCCCAGCTTCTGGAATTCGGGGTAGACGTCGGCCATGTCGCCCAGCTCGGTCGGGCAGACGAAGGTGAAGTCGGCGGGGTAGAAGAAGAACACGGACCACTTGCCCTTGACGTCGGCTTCAGTCACGTCAACAAACTTGCCATTGTGGAAAGCGGTGGACTTGAACGGCTTGATTTCGGTGTTGATCAGGGACATTGATGTTTCCTTCACGGGTTGGGAGTTGGGTCTTCGGAAGTCACATGATAGGCCCGGATGCGCCATCGCTCAAATTGATTGATGAAATCATCCAGATTAAGAAAAGCTATCAAGCAAGACACCCCGCAGGGGCGTTCCGGAATGACAATATTATTCCGGCCGAAACAAAGTGGGAAGACGGGAAAGTGCGGGAAATACGCGGGGCGAAGCAGGCTTCGCCCCGGAAAGATCAGCGGCGGGAGAGTTCCGCCGCGGCGCGGTAATGCCGGTTGGCATCGTCGGTGCGGTTGATGCGCTCGGCCAGGTGGGCGAGCTCGACGTGGGCTTCCCAGCCCGGCTCGATGGCCAGCGAGGCCTCGAGATAGCTTTCGGCCTTGCCCCACAGCTGCGACTGCACGCACAGCCGGCCGAGGGTGAGCAGGAGCTGCGGATCCCGCGGGTTGCGGGTGAGCCAGTCTTCGGCCTTGGCGAGCCGGCTGCGCACCTCGCCGCCTTCGCAGCGGCCGTAGATCCCGGCGAGGGTGGTGTCCCAACCCAGCGCGAGCTGCGTCTCGATGGCCTTCTGGGCGCTGCTGCCGTCGCCGGCGGCGATCAGCGCGCGGGCCAGGGAGGCGACCAGCCGCGGATCGCGCTGTTCGTCGCGGGGCACATCCTGCCAGTAGGTGTTGATGGCGAGGGCGTCGCCGGCGCGCTGCTTGAGCCCTTCCTGGTGGGCGCGGCGCTTGACCGGTTCGGCCAGTTCGGGGGTGAGCGCCTTGACCTTGACCAGCTGACGCACCACCCGCACGGCCTCGACCCAGTCGCCCTTGGCCTGGGCGGTGCGCAGCGCCAGGCGCAGCGCGGCGATGTGACGCTGGCCACCCACCTGGAGTTCGGCGAGGCTCTCGGCCGCGTCGTCGAAGCGTCGGTCCTCGACAGCCAGCTTGGCTTCGGTCATCAGGCGGGCCAGACGCATCTCCTCGCCCTGCTCCGCCACCTTGCCAAGCCAGTAGCGGTAGCGGGTCTCGTCGCGAAGCGAATGGGCAGCGCGGGCCGCCAGCAGGGCCGCGAGACCGCGGGATTCGCCCGCTTCATAGGCCGCAGTGGCCTGCTTGAGGGCCTGGCCGAAGCGGCCTTCGATGCGCAGCCGCACCGCGTCGTAGATCGCCTGGGCGGCCCGTTCGCGGCCAACCCGCTGGCGATAGCGCTGCACCGCCCGCGGGAGGGCCATGGTGCGGGCGACGAGCCGGGTGAGGGCGTAGATCGCCGCAAACCCGCCCACCAGCAGCACGATCAGCAGGTTGAGGGAGATCTGGACCCGATACGGGGGCCACACCAGCAGGGCATAGCCTTCGTTGTAACGGCCGGCCACCGCGAGGGCAGCGGCCAGGGCGAAGAGGCCGAGCAGCCAGAGCAATCCGCGCATGGCCGCCTCAGTTCTTCTTCGCCGGGGCGGCGGGCTTGGCGGCAGCCGGTGCGGCCGCGTCGATGCGCCGGTCGGGCACGGCCTGAAGGCCGCGCAGGGCGGTGAGGCTGGCCTGCAGGTTGGGCAGATCGACGCCCACCGGGGTCTTCTGCAGCTCGACCAGATCGGCCTTGGCCGCGTCGACGCCGGCGTTGGAGAGGTCGAAGTAGCGGCCCATCCACTCGGCGCTGATCCGCATATCCTCGCGGAAGGTGTTGCCGTCGCGGGAGAGCAGTGCGAGGCGGGCGTTCATCAGGCGCAGCTTGAGGTTCTCGCGGAGGAACACGGCGTTGCTCGGGGCGAGGAGCGCCGGATCGGGGCGATCCATGCGCTCGACCCGCACCAGCTGGCTGAACTCGGCCCAGAAATCGAGCCACAGGCGCTTGGCCCAGGAGGGCGCGGCTTCGTCGGCCTTGACGGCTTCGGCCTTGGGCCGGGCTTCGAAGGCCAGGGGCAAGCTGTCGATGCGGCCGATGAGGGTTTCGAGCTTGAGGGCGACGCCGGCGGAATCCACCTGCGGCAGCGCCTTGAGGGTGTCGAGATCGCTGGCGATGGCCTTGCGCAGCGGCAGCCAGTGGGGCCGGTCGACAGTGCCGAGGCGGGCGTCGGCCGTCTGCAGCGCGAACAGCGCGGCCTGCACGTTGCCGGCCAGCTGGAGCTGCTGGGCGGCGATCAGCACGGCCTGTTCGACTTCGGACAGCAGGCGGTCGTCCCGGGAGCGGGAGAACTCGTGGTACATGGCCTCGAGGGCGACCTGCTGACCTTGGGATTCGGAGAAGCGGGATTCCAGCGCGCCGATCTTGGTCTGGATGTCCTGCAGGTTTTCCTGGGCCAGCTTGGCCAGCGCGCGGCTTTCGGTGGCGGCGGTGTCGCTCGTGGAAAGGCGGCGGGCCAGCTCTTCCTGCATGTCGGCAAGGCGGCTGCGGGTTTCGACCCACTGCCAGCCCAAAAGCGCCAGCGCGACGGCGGCAACAATGGCGGAGGGGCGGCGCCACAACGAGGGCGCGGGCGCCGGCCGGGCGGAACCGGCGGGCGGGAGGCTGGGGTTTTCGCTGCTCATGGGCGTGAGTTTAACCCGGATAGGCGTTGCGGTTGCGCGCCGAGAAGTGGTCGATGAGGCCGTCGATGAGGCCCTGGTCGCCCGCCCCGGTGGCGATGACGGTGGAGAATCCGGCGTCCCGGGCCGCCGCGGCGATGCGCGGGTGGGGCACAAAGACGGGCACCGGACGCAGTTCGGCCGCGCCCGGCAGGGCCGCCAGATGGGCGACGCCTTCACTGCTGGTGAGGGTCAGGGCGTCGAGCCGGCCGTCGCGGGCCCGGGCGACGAGGGGCGCCGGGTCGTCCGCAGGGCCGCTGCGGTGGTAGCAGGTGAGGTATTCGACGGTGGCGCCGCGCTGGACGAGGGTGTCGCCCAGGAGATCACGACCGCCGTCGCCGCGCAGGATCAGCACCCGCTTGCCGGCCACCGCACTGGCCTGGAAGGCTGGCAGGGCGAGCACGGACTCGCTGTCGAAGCCGCTTTGGGGGGCGATCACGTCGGCAAAACCGCGGGCTGCGAGCGCCGCCTCGCTGCCCTTGCCTACCGTGGCGACGCGGGTCGAGCCCGGCCACGGGGCGACGGGCAGCATCGCGTCGAGCGCGAGGTGCACCGCGTTGGGGCTGACGAAGAAGGCCAGCGAGAAATCCGCCAGACGCCGGGCCGCCGCGTGCAGCGGGGCCGGATCGGCCACCGGCGTGATGGTCAGGAGCGGAAAGCGCAGCGGCTCGGCGCCGAGGGCCGCCAGCGCCGCGCACAGGCTGTCGGCCTGCCCG
>NZ_BSPX01000057.1:32544-32841 GCF_030161255.1 Zoogloea oryzae | reverse complement strand
CGGCGGGCGAGGGCGAGCTGCCGCTCACCGCCTTCAGCACCGCCGGCCGGCGCTGGCACGGGGCGGTGGCCCGGCTGCCGGTGCAGGGCGGGCGGCCGATGCACCTCGGCGTGATGATCCCCGACGACGAGCTCCTCACCGACGCCCGTCAGGTGCGCAACCGCGCGCTGCTGGCAACGCTGCTGGTGATGCTCGCCACGCTGCCCCTCACGTATCTCACCGCCAGGCTGGTGTCGCGGCCGATCCGCGCGCTGGCCGACGAAACCGCGGCGATCCGCCGCTTCGATTTCACTTCGG
>NZ_BSPX01000057.1:0-32514 GCF_030161255.1 Zoogloea oryzae | reverse complement strand
TGGCCGCCGATCTGGCCTCGATGAAGGGGGCGGTCCGCCACTTCCTCGACATCTCGGCGACCATGGCGCGGGAATCGAACTTCGACCGCCTGCTGCCCCGGCTGGTGGACGAGACCGTTGCCGTGACCGGCGCCCGGGCCGGCGTGCTCTATCTGGCCGACGACGACGGCGCGACGCTCGAGCTGGCGTCGCTGCGCCGGGCCGGGGACACCAACCTGCCGCGGGACGCCGCGCCGGACGGGGCCGCGATGGCCGGGCTGGTAGGGTCGGCGGCGCGCTCCCGCGTGGGCAGCGTCGATGTGGGCGCCGACGATGTCGGGCGCAGCTGCGTCGGGCTCGCCGAGGCGCTTGAGACCACGCGCCTCGCCTATCTGGCGGTGCCGCTCCTCGCCCGCGACCAGACCCGCATCGGCCTGCTGGTGCTGTGGTTCGACGCCGAGCCCCAGCGGGATCTGGTCAACTTTGTCGAGGCGCTGTCGGGGGCGGCGGCGCTGTCGGTCGAGACGCGTGGCCTGATCCGCGCCCAGAAACGCCTGTTCGAATCCTTCATCCAGATGCTCGCCGGCGCCATCGACGCCAAGAGTCCCTACACCGGCGGCCACTGCGCCCGGGTGCCGGTGCTCACCAAGCTGCTCGCCCGCGCGGCCTGCGACGCCACCGACGGGCCGTTCAAGGATTTCCAGCTCGGCGACGACGACTGGGAGGCGGTGCACATCGCCGCGTGGCTGCACGACTGCGGCAAGGTGGCGACGCCCGAGAGCATCGTCGACAAGGCCACCAAGCTCGAGCTGCGCTACAACCGCATCCACGAGATCCGGATGCGCTTCGAGGTGAAGAAGCGTGACGCCGAGATCACCTGCCTGCAGGCCATCGCCGCTGGCGCCGACTCCGCCGAAGCCCGCGCCGTGCTGGCGCGGGATCACGCCCGGCTCGACGCCGACTTCGCCTTTGTGGCGGCCTGCAACGTGGGCGGCGAGGCGATGGCGGCGACGGACGTGGAGCGTCTGCGTCAGATCGGCGGGCAGCTCTGGCTGCGCACCCTGGACGACCGCCTCGGGCTGTCGGAAGAAGAATGCCGGCGCCACGGCCCCGCCCAGCCGCTGCCGGTGATGGAAACCCTGCTCGCCGACAAGCCGGCGCACCGGGAGGCACGCGGGCCCGATGAGCGCATCGCCCCGGACAATCGCTGGGGGTTCCGCCTCAACGTGCCGGCCCTGCGCCACAACCACGGCGAGCTCGCCAACCTGTCGGTGAGCCGCGGCACGCTGACCGAAGAAGACCGCTACACCATCAACGAGCACATCGTGCAGACCATCCGGATGCTCGACGCGCTACCCTTCCCGCGGCACCTGCGGGCGGTGCCCGAGATCGCCGGCGGCCACCACGAGAAGATGAACGGCACCGGCTACCCGCGCGGCCTCACCGGCGAAGAGATGAGCCCGGTGGCGCGGATGATGGCGATCGCCGACATCTTCGAGGCCCTCACCGCCGCCGACCGGCCCTACAAGAAAGGCAAGACCCTCTCGGAGGCCATCGCCATCATGTCCCGGATGCGCGACGAGGGGCACATCGACCCGGATCTCTTCGCGCTCTTCCTGCGTTCCGGGGTGTTCCGCGAATACGCCGAGGCGCACCTGAGCCCCAGCCACGTGGATGACGTGGATGTGGAGGCGGCCCTTGCCCGGCCGAGCTGAGGCCGCCCGCGGGGCCGCAAAAAACACGGCCCATCACGCCCGGGGAGGGGCGGAACGGGCCGGAAAGCAGGGCGCCCGGACGAGCGGGGGCCCCACGAGGAGCAGTCTGCTTACTGGTCGATCTTGCGGAAGGCGCCGTTGAGGTACACCAGCGCCTGGCCGTCGTTGCGTTCGCGCACCGTCAGCACTTCGCACAGAAAGGCGTGGTGGGTGCTCTCGTCGAACATCTTGATGACCCGGCAATCGAAGCTCGACAGGGTGCCTTCGAGCATCGGCGCGCCGGTAACGGCGGTGCCCCAGCTGCCGTAGCCGAAGCGGGCGTCGCCATGTACGCCTTCGACCATGCCGGCAAAGGCGCGGGCGACTTCTTCCTGGTCGCCGGCCAGCACATTGACGGCGAGGGCGCCGCTTTGCTGGATGATCTCGCTGGCGACCACGTTCTTGTTCACGAACACCACCAGCCGCGGGGGATCGGTGGTGACCGAACACACCGCGGTGGCGGTGAGGCCGGCCCGGCGCTCGCTGTCGGCCGCGCTGATGATCGACACGCCGGCGGCCAGGTGGCGCATGCCGTTGCGTTGCTCGGCGGGCGTGACGGTGGGCAGTTCGGCAAGGCCCGGCGTCTTCACATCCCTGACCGGACTTTGATGGACGACGGCGTTGGTGAGGTCGGTCATGGTTTGTCTCTCTCGTGGTGTGGTGGCTTCATGAAAAAAAGCCCGGTGCGTGGCCGGGCCGCCGGGTGGATCAGGCCTTCACGCCGAAGGGGTTCACCTTGGGCAGCGGGTTGCCCAGCAGGTGGCCGCCGAGCAGGTCGCCGATGTTGTCCTGGTTCTGGGTGATGTGGTTGGCGCCCACCAGCAGGTCGCGCAGCTGACGCTGCAGCGGGCAGTTGAGCCACACGCCGCGGGTGGAGGTCTTCTTGAAGATCATGTGGCCGGCGTCGAAGCATTCGCCACCGGTGAACTGGTTGGTGGCGAAGTGGCGGATGCGGATGTCCAGGGGGACCAGCTTGCCCTTGGAGGCGTAGCTCCAGGCTTCTTCGGTGTTCTGCAGCACGCGGGAGGTGCTGGCAAGGATCTTGGCATAGGCTTCACCGAGCTTGGCCTTGATGAACGGGTCCTGGACCGCGGCGCCGACGGCCTGGTTGATGTTCTGGCGCGGCACCATGTGATCGATGTACAGATCGACCATGCCGCGGGCCATGCCGATGATAACGGACGACACGGCGGCGTAGAAGACGTAGAAGAACGGCATCTTGTAGAGGTTGTTCACGTGGCCGTGGGAGTCGTCGTCGTAGGCGCCGATCACGTGGCTGCGGTATTCGGGCACGAAGACTTCCTTCACCGCCAGCTTCTTGGAGCCGGTGCCGGCAAGGCCGACCACGAACCAGTCGTCGATGATCTCGAAGTCGGCGCGCTGGACCCAGAACGAGCGGAACTCGATCTCGCCCGCGGCGTTGGCCACGCGGCCACCCAGGAAGGCGCCGCCTGCGGCGTGGTCGCAGCCGCTGGAGGTGAGCCATTCGCCGTTGAGCACGTAGCCGCCTTCGACGCGGGTGACGGTGCCGAAGGGCGCGTAGGAGGACGACACCAGGCGCGAGTTGTCCTCACCCCACAGCTCGTCGCCGCACTGGCTGGGCAGCAGGCCCACTTCGAAGGGATGCACGCCCAGCACCATCACGTTCCAGGCGCTGGACGGGCAGCCGCGGGCCAGCTCCATCAGCACCTTGTTGAGGACGTTCGGGTGCATCTCGTAGCCACCCCAGCGCTTGGGCTGGAGGATCTTGAAGAAGCCGGCTTCCTGGAACTTCTGGATGGTCTCGGGGGAGACCATGCGGGCCTTCTCGCAGGCGTCGGCGCGTTCGCGCAGCCAGGGGATCAGCGCTTCGGCGCGGGCAACGATCTCTTCTTCGGACGGGATGAGGGTTTCAACGGCAGCGTTCATGGGTCAAATCTCCTTTGGTATGTCGGGCTTGGCGGCGGGGGCGGGTTCAGGCCTGTTCGGCGCTGACCACGCCGTAGCCGGCGATCCATTCGTTGATGGCGCGGTAGTAATCCTTGCGGGCGGCGTAGGGGCCGGTGGCGGCGAGGGCGGCGAAGGCGGCCACCCAGGTGCGCACTTCGTGGGTCGAGCGGCCGGCAGCCTTCGAGATCTCGTCGATCCGGAAGTCGTCCACCTCGGCGAGGCGGCGGTTCGTCAGCAGGTCGATGAAGGCCAGATCCCATTCTTCGTTGAGGGGCGTCTGGGCGCAGGCTTCGGTGCCGTAGATCTTTCCGGCGGCGATGGTGCGGGCCTGGCGGGCGGCGCGGGCTTCCGGGGTCGGGTTGCGGCCGGCGATCAGGAAGTTGGCGATCTCGTCCGGGGCGCCCGACAGCAGCGGCACGGGCGGCTCGTGGGAGAGGCCGCCGGTGCCGAGGATCAGCACGCGCTTGTTGAGGGTGGCGAGGAACTTGCCGACCGCCTCGCCCAGTTTGCGCACCCGGCGGTAGGGGCCGAAGGGCGGCGCCACCGAGTTGATGATGATGGGGATCGCCGGGTAGCGGGTGAGGCTGCCGGTGAGCTCTTCGAGGGTCTGGGTGCAGCCGTGGTCCACCTGCAGGCGGTGGGAGAGGGCGATGTCCACGTCCTGGTCGAGGATGAACTTGGTCATCTCGAGGGCCAGATCCCTGGGGATGGACAGGGGGCCGGGGAGGGTCTGGTAGTCGGCGACGGATTCGGCCGCGGTGGCGATCACGAACGGCGGCATCAGGTCGTAGAACAGGCCGTTGTAATGGTCCGGCGCGAAGATCACGATCAGCTCGGGATCGAAGGCTTCAACCTCGGCGCGGGCCTGGGCCAGAACGGTGTCGACCTCGCGGACGACGTCGGCGCCCGGGTCGTTCAGCCCGCGCAGCGGGGTGTGCGACAGGCATTTGAGTTTGATGGACATGCGTGCTCCTCAGCGTGTGGACCGGGCCGTGCGGCGCCGACAGGCGAGGGCGGAGAAGGCGGGCCGGGTTGCGGCCTGCGCTTGCCTTGGGGCTGTCTCCACCCTGCGTCTCTTTTTGTTGGTGAGGCGATTCTAGGGGGGTGGTCCACAGCCACAAAAAGCAAATGCAAAAGTGTGCACAATATGCACAACGTTGTTTTTGCTGGATTTTGTCGTGGGGTGTGGTCGACGCCCGGAGCGGGCTGGCCGGGTCGCCGCCCGGCGTGGATCAAGGCGTGGCGGGTCTCGGGCGACGTTTTGCGGGCTGCGGCTGCAGCAGGGCGAGGTCAACGAAAAACGCCGTCGCCCGGAGCCGGGGGACGGCGTCTTACGCTGGGGCGGGCGTGGCCCGCGGGGCTCAGCCTCCGAGCGCGAGGGCGGCCAGCCAGCCGCCGGCAACCACGCCGGCCGGGAACAGCAGGCGCAGGCGCACCGGCAGGGGGCGGCTTTCGATGCCCCGGTAGAACAGCTCGCCGCCGACGATGCTGATGCCCAGCGCCACCAGCATGCCGATGGCGTTGACCATCGGGTGGGTGGGGAACAGGGTGATGAAGGTGGCGTTCACCAGCAGGCACAGGGGGAAGTGCACCAGGAACACCGAGTACGAGATGCGCGCCAGACGGCTGACCGCGGCGGGCACCGGCATGGTGTAGAGGAAGCCGCTACGGCCGGCGAGGCCCAGGAACAGCATCACCGTGGTGGCCACCGCGATGCGTGGACGGAAATCCACCGCCAGGGCGGTGACCGCCACCACCGTCAGCGCGGCCAGCCACAGGCCCGAGCGGGGCTGGCGGATGGCCCAGCCGGCGAGGATGCCGATGCCGAAGCTGCCGAAGAAGTAGAACGCGGTTTCGTCCCAGAAGGCGTCGCGGTTGAAGCCGAACAGCGCGGCGAGGGTCATCGCGGCGACGAGGGCCGGGGCCAGCGGGCGCAGGGCGGCAACGCGGCCGGGCAGCCACAGGAGCAGCACCGCCAGGGCGAACAGCTGGAAGTCGATGGCCACGTACCACACGCCCGCCGACAGGGCTTCCTGGTCGAGGAGGTCGTGGAGCAGCAGCACGTGGGCGAGGAGCTGGCCCAGATCGGGCACGTCGGAGATCGAGCGGTGCTCCATCCATACGCCGGCCAGGGCCGAACAGGCGATGGCCAGCAGCAGGGCGCCGGAATAGGGCACGACGAGGCGGGTGTAGCGCTGGATCAGCAGGTTGAGCGGTGCGCCGGACAGGGCCACGGGGCCGAACTTGCCGGCGAACAGGAAGCCGGATACCACCAGGAAGACCTGCACGGCCATCCGGGCGTATTCGTCGAGGAAGCCGATGACGCCGGGCATCAGCGGCTTGGCGACGTCGGCCATGGGGCCGTAGAAGGCGAGGTGGTGCAGGACGATCAGCACGCAGGCGATGGCCTTGAGGGCATCGATGGCGGGCAGTCTTGAGGCGTCAGGGCGCATGATGGTCGCGCGTTCTCCGTGGGCGGGAATCGGGCGCTCGACGGGAGGCGGGTGGCCGCTGGGTTGATTTGCTGCAGCGCAGCAGTCGAGCGAAGCGGGCGATTATACGCGCGAGGCATCCGGACGGACATGAAATCGGTCCGGAGAAGTATTTGAAAATGTTATGGATCGTGCCCGAAGTGAGTCGTGAACGGCAGCGCGCCGGCCGCGAGCCCTGGGGCCCGGGGCCGGCGCGCTGCCGGTTTCGGTGAGGCCGGAGCCGCTCAGTAGCGGTTCTGGATTTCCTCGATGTAGCCGAGCATGCCGGTGCGGATGTTGGCGGCGTTGCCTTCGTCGGTGTCGATGTGCATCGCCAGGCGGTAGGCCGGATTCACCCGCACCACCACGTCGCCGAAGATCAGCTCGCGCTCGCCTTCGACGCGCACCCGTACCACGTACTTGTCGCGCACCCGGAAGCGCAGGGCGTCTTCGGGCGACATGTGGATGTGGCGCTGGGCGCAGATCACGCCGCGCTCGATGGTGGTGCTGCCGAACGGGCCTTCGAGGGTGATGCCCGGGGTGTTGGCGAGGTCGCCCGATTCGCGGATCGGCGGCTGGATGCCGACCTTGAACTGCTCGGTCATGGCGATCTCGACCTGGGTTTCCTTGCGGGTCGGGCCGAGGACGCGGACGTTGGCGATGCGGCCCTTGGGGCCGACGAGGTGCACCTTCTCGGCGCAGGCAAACTGGCCCGGCTGGGAGAGCTCGTGCTCCGGGGTGAGCTGGTGGCCGGGGCCGAACAGCTTGTCCACGTCGGCTTGCGAAAGGTGCACGTGGTGGGCGGAGATCTCGATGGGGATCGGCGCTTCGGCCTGATCTTCGCGCATGGCCACCGACAGCGCGTTGCGCTCGATGGCGCGCAGGGCTTCCCAGGCCACCAGGCGTTCGTCGTCGTTGGTGATGACGAGGATGGTGACCGGCGAATCGTCGGCGGAGATGATGGCGTAGTCGCCCACCCGGTCGAGGTTGCGGTTCTTCTCCTCGTCGAGGCGGATGCCCATGTAGCCGAGGCCCTGGCAGGCCAGGCTGCGCACCGCGGCGCTGGTCTCGCCCACGTCGCCGGTGAAGGCCAGCACGTCGATGCCGCCCATCGCCGCCACGTAGGCGCCGATGTTCTTGCGCACCTGGTAGCAGAAGGCCTTGTGGGCCAGCAGGGCGCGGTGGTGGCCGTCGTTGGCGGCGGCTTCGATGTCGTGGATGTCGCTGGAGATGCCCGAGATGCCCTTCAGGCCGCTGTTGGTGTTGATCATCGTCGACAGGTCGTCGGCGGAGAGCTTGTTGTGCTCCATCAGGTGGATCATCACCGCAGGATCGATGCTGCCGGAGCGGCTGGGCATGATGAGGCCGTCGGTCGGCGTCATGCCCATGGTGGTATCCACCGAGCGGCCGTGGTCGATGGCGCACAGGGAGGCGCCGATGCCCAGGTGGCAGGAGACGATCTCCAGCTCACCCAGCGGGCGGTTCAGCACCTCGGCGGCCTTCAGCGACACGTAGCGGTGCGAACTGCCGTGGAAGCCGTAGCGGCGGATGCCCTGCTGCTTGTAGAGCTCGTAGGGCAGGCCGTAGAGGTAGGCGTAAGGCGGCAGGGTTTGATGGAAGGCGGTGTCGAACACGGCCACGTGGGGCACGCCGGGCAGCTGGCGCATGGCCTCGCGGATGCCTTCCACATTTACCGGGTTGTGCAGCGGGGCGAACACCGACAGGGCCTCGATGTCGGCGATGACCGCCGGGGTGATCACCACCGAGCTCGCGAACTTGCTGCCGCCATGCACCACCCGGTGGCCAACGGCGGTGACGTCGTGGGGATGGAAGGCGAAGGCGTCGCCGAGCAGGCGGGTGGATTCCTCGATCACCCGGAACAGGTCGGTGAGCGGGAAGGGCGAGCGCTCGGCGGACCGGACCTGGGTGCCCACGAACACGCGGACGCGCGAGATGGCCGGATCGGCGTTGTCGATGATGCCGTGGACGTCGGAGCCCAGATCGTGGGTGTCGTAGATGCCGAAGTGGATCTGGCTGATGCCCACGTTGAGGGCCAGCACCTTGCCCGGGGAATCGGTGTGCAGCGACAGGGAGTACGGGTCGTCGGCCTTGGCGGGCTGGCCCGGCTGGCTGTTGAGCATGTCGGTGGACAGGGTGCGCACCCGGTCGAGGAGCTTGTGCGACAGGTAGGCGACGGCTTTGGGATTGGTGAGGATGTGCAGGTTGAACACATCCTGCGGAATCAGCAGCACGAAGCAGCGGTTGCCGGCGATCACGTCGGCGGCGATGCGGTCGCCGGTGAGGGTGGACATCACGCCGAACACGTCGCCCGGGCCGAGCTGGCTGATGACGGTGCGGGTGCCGGTGTTGTCGGTGACGGAGATCTCGGCGTGGCCGGTGATGACGATGCCGATGTTGCGGGCCTCGTCGCCCGTCTCGAGCATCGCCTCGTTGCCTTCGTAGGTGGTCAGGCGAGACTGGCCGACGATGGTCTCGACCTTGTCGGCAGGGAAGCTGGCGAACAGGGGAACCTGTTCGAGGAAGAATTTCTTGAGGTCAACTTCGCTCATGATGATTCTCGCGGTGCGCGGGTGTTGATTCAGATCGGGAAAGCGTAGCACTTTTGCTGCAGTGCATCACTGCGTAGCTTCCCTTATACGCCTCCAGCGAGACATTTGTGCGTGAAGTAACGCCCGGGCGGGCCACGGCGGCCCCGTCAACCCGCCTGGGGCGGGGGCGGCGGATGGTCGGCGAACTGGGCCTCGATGCGCGCGACGGCCTTCTGCAGGGCCGGCAGGTAGCGGCTGATGGCTTCCTTCAGGCTCACTGCTTTGTTGAGATAGACGATGTTGATCGAGCCCACTGGCCGGCCGGCGTGCATCACCGGCTGGGCGATGGCGCCGATCTTGCGGTGGGAGGTCCATTCGCCGTCGTTGCTGGCGTAGCCGGCGTCACGGGTGCGGGCGATGATGTTGGCCACGAAGCGGTCGTCGGCGGCGAGCCGGGCCTGGTCGTCGTTGCCGCCCCGGGCGATGTGCAGGATCTGCTCGCGCTGCTCGTCGGGGCAATAGGCCAGAAAGGCCCGGCCAGCGGCGGTGAGGAGGGTCGGCATGGTCTGCCCGACCATCGCCCGGTGGAAGGAGAGGGGGCTGAAGCGGTGGGTGGATTCGCGGATGATCATCTCGGCGCCCTGGGGCGTGGCCAGATCTGAAGGCCACACTACGGTCTGGAGCAGTTCGCCCAGCGCCGGGGCGGCGATGGAGGCGATCCAGTCCTCGTCGCGGAAGCCTTCGGAGAGCGAGCGCACATGCAGCGCCAGCACGTAGCGGTCGTCGGAGCGGCTGCGCCGCACGTAGCCTTCGGCGATCAGGGTTTCGAGCAGTCGGCGCACCGTGGTGCGATGCAGGCCGGTGGCTTCGGAGAGCTGGGCGAGGGTCGATCGGCCGCCTTCCTGGGTGTTCAGGGCCTTCAGCAGATCAAGCCCGCGGGTGAGGCCGCGAACCACGGCGTATTCGGCACCGCCATCCTTGCGCATCGTCGAAAGCTCCTGTCAAAACAATATTGTGCAACAAGTGGACGTTTTGTTTTGATTGTTTGAGCCAATAAACCGGCTTCCTATAATCAATCGCGCTGATCAAGGCATAAAAGAAGATAAGACCATTCTGTCGCCTACGCCGCGCAGTCTGGCAACGCACATCACAAGAACCGAAGCGCCACTTCTCGAGGAGACAATAATGACCAAACTCAAAAACCTGTTCGCGCTGACCGTCGGCGCCCTGGCCGCCATGCCTGCCCTGGCCGACATCAACGTGGGCGTCGTCGCCTCGATGACCGGCCCGGCCGCCGCCCTCGGCGCCGAAACCCGCAAGGCGGTGTCGATGTTCCCGACCACCGTCGGCGGCGAGAAGATCAACTTCATCCTGCTCGACGACACCACCGACCCCACCGCCGCCGTCAAGAACGTGCGCAAGCTGATCAGCGAAGACAAGGTGGACGCCATCCTCGGCCCCAACCTCATCAGCACCGCCACCGCCATGGCCGACGTGGCCAACACCGAGAAGGTGCCGATGATCTCCGTCGCCCCGCTGGATGTCTCCGGCGACAAGCGCGGCTTCGTGTTCCGTTCCGAGCCCTCCGCCGACCTGATGGTCCAGCGCGTGGTAAGCGACATGGTCGCCAACGGCGTGAAGACCGTCGGCTTCATCGGCTTCTCGGATTCGTGGGGCGAGCTCCTCCACAAGGCGCTCACCAAGGCCGCCGACAGCAAGATCAACATCGTCGCTTCCGAGCGCTACGGCCGCGCCGACCCGAGCGTGCAGGCCCAGGTGCTGAAGATCATCAGCGCCAAGCCCGACGCGGTGTTCGTCGGTGCCTCCGGCACGCCCGCCGCGATGCCCCAGATCACCCTGCGCGAGCGTGGCTTCAAGGGCCGCATCTACCAATCCCACGGCGTGACCAGCAAGGAGTTCCTGCGCGTGGGCGGCAAGGCCGTCGAAGGCGCGCTGATCCCGGTGGGCCCGGTGCTGGTGGCCGAGCAGCTGCCCGACACCCACCCGACCAAGAAGAACGGCGTGGCCTTCGTGCAGGCCCTGGAGGCCAAGTACGGGCCGGATTCCCGCTCCACCTTCGCCGGCGCCAGCTGGGATGCCTGGCTGCTGCTCCAGAACGCCCTCGGCAACGCCCTGAAGGGCAAGGCCAAGCCGGGCACGCCGGAGTTCCGCGCCGCCGTGCGCGAGAACATCGAGAAGAACAAGCTGGTCGGCACCAACGGCGTGTACAGCATGTCCGCCACCGACCACGCCGGTTACGACCCCAGCGCCATCGTGCTGATCAAGGTCGAGAACAACCACTGGAAGCTGGTCAAGTAAGAACCCGCGCCTGACCTCCGGGCCGGCGGACCCTGTCCGCCCCCGCGCCCGGAGGCGTCATTCCCTCCGATTCCCACCCGTCGTACCGCCGCGCAGGCTTGCGCTGCGTCAGGAGTCCGTTCATGGATGCCGAAATCATTGCGATGCTCGGTCAGGACGGCGTCACCAACGGTGCCATCTACGCCCTTCTGGCGTTGGCGCTGGTGCTGGTGTTCGCCGTCACCCGGGTCATCTTCATTCCCCAGGGCGAGCTGCTGGCCTGGGGCGCGCTCACCATGGCTGCGCTGGAAGCCGGTACTTTCCCCGGCACCGTCTGGCTGCTGGTCGGCTGTGGCGTGCTCACGCTGGCGGTCGATGCGTTCTCGACCACCGGCTGGCGCACCATCGGGCGCTCTGCCCTGTGGAACCTGGTCTATCCCCTCGCCGTCGCGGCGATCCTGTGGCTGGTGCCGCTGGCGTCGCTGCCCACCTGGCTGCGGGTGATTTTGACCCTCGCCATCGTCGTGCCCTTGGGCCCGATGCTCTACCGGGTGGCCTTCCAGCCGGTGGCCGAGGCGCCGGTGCTGGTGCTGCTGATCATCTCGGTGGCGGTGCATCTGGCGATGGTCGGCCTGGGCCTCCTGGTGTTCGGGCCGGAAGGCTCGCGCACCACGCCCTTCAGCGAAGCCCAGATCGAGCTCGGCACGCTGGTGGTGGGCGGCCACACGATCTTCGTGATCGTCGCCTCGCTGGTGCTGATCGTCGGGCTGTACCTGTTCTTTGACCGCAGCCTTTACGGCAAGGCCCTGCGCGCCACCGCCATCAACCGCAATGGCGCGCGCCTGATGGGCATCTCGCCGGCGCTGGCCGGGCGGCTCACCTTCCTGCTGGCGGCCGTCATCGGCGTGCTGTCCGGCGTGCTGGTCGCGCCGCTCACCACCATCTACTACGACAGCGGCTTCCTGATCGGCCTCAAGGGCTTCGTCGCGGCCATCATCGGCGGCCTCGCCAGCTACCCGCTCGCAGCGGGCGGCGCGATCCTCGTAGGCCTGCTGGAATCCTTCTCGTCCTTCTGGGCGAGCGCCTTCAAGGACGTGATCGTGTTCACCCTGATCATCCCGGTCCTGATCTGGCGCTCCCTCACTTCCCACCACGTGGAGGAAGAAGAATGAACTCGCCTGCCCAAACCCAGGTGCTGCCCGCCGGTGCCTCGCGCATCGGCCCGCGCAGCGTGCTGGCTGCCTTCCTGGTGCTGCTTGCCGCGGCCCCGCTGGTGCTGCCGGATTTCTACGTCACCCTGCTCAACTACATCGGTCTGTCGGCGATGGTGGCCCTCGGCCTGGTGCTGCTGACTGGCGTCGGCGGCCTCACCAGCTTCGGCCAGGCGGCCTTCGTGGGCCTTGGCGCCTACACCAGCGCGTGGCTCACCACGTCCCAGGAGCTGCCCGGCTGGCTGGCTTTTGCCGGCACCTCGCCGTGGCTGTCGCTCATCGCCGGGCTGGTGCTCACCGCGCTGGTGGCGATCATCCTCGGCTCGGTGACGCTCAAGCTCTCCGGCCACTTCCTGCCCCTGGGCACGATGGCCTGGGGCATCAGCCTGTACTTCCTGTTCGGCAACATGGAGTTCCTCGGCGGCCACGGCGGCATGTCGGGCATTCCGCCGGTCAGCCTGTTCGGTTTCGAGCTCCTCGACAACCGGCATTACTACTATCTGGTGTGGATCTTTTTGCTGGTCGCCCTCTTTACCACCCACAACCTGCTGGATTCCCGCGAGGGGCGGGCGATCCGGGCGCTGAAGGGCGGCATGGTGATGGCCGAGGCGATGGGCGTGGATACGTCCCGGGCGCGGATGGTGATCTTCGTGCTCGCCGCGCTGCAGGCCTGTACCGCCGGCTGGCTCTACGCCCACATGCAGCGCTTTGTTAACCCGACGCCCTTCGGCCTGCACATCGGCATCGAATACCTGTTCATGGCCGTCGTGGGCGGCGCGGGGCAGGTGTGGGGCGCCATCGTCGGCGCGGGCGTCATCACCGTGCTCAAGCAGTGGCTGCAGGACATCCTGCCCAAGGTGTTCGGCAGCGCCGGCAACTTCGAGGTGATCGTGTTTGGCGTGATGATGGTGATCGTGCTGCAGCGCGCCCGCGACGGCCTGTGGCCGCTGATCGCCGGCCTGGTGCCGGTGCGCGCCGCGCCCAAGACCATCGATCGCGCCGCGCTGGATCTGCCGAAGAAGCCCCAGCCGCCCATGGGCGAGACGATCCTCGAAGCGAAGAACGTCACCCGCAAGTTTGGCGGCCTCGTCGCCAACAACAACATGAGCCTGCACGTGAAGGCCGGGGAGATCCTCGCGCTCATCGGCCCCAACGGCGCCGGCAAGAGCACCATGTTCAACCAGCTCTCCGGCGTGGATACGCCCACGTCTGGCGAGGTGCTGTTCCGCGGCAAGTCGGTGGCCGGCCACAGCTCGCGGGAGATCGCCGCGCTGGGCATGAGCCGCACCTTCCAGCACGTGCGTCTGCTGCCCAAGATGACCGTGCTCGAAAACGTCGCCATCGGCGCCCACCGGCGCGGCAGCAAGGGCGTCGTGCCCGCCGCGTGGCGCCTGGAGCGGGACGAGGAAGCGCGGCTCCTGAAGGAAGCCGCGATCCAGGTGGAACGCGTCGGCCTCAAGGATTTCATGTACGAGGAAGCCGGCAGCCTGGCCCTCGGCCAGCAGCGCATCCTCGAGATCGCCCGCGCCCTGTGTTCCGACCCGTGCCTGCTGCTGCTCGACGAACCCGCCGCCGGCCTGCGTCTGAAGGAGAAGCAGGCCCTGGCCGACCTGCTGCGCCGTCTCAAGTCCGAAGGCATGGCGGTGCTCATCGTCGAGCACGACATGGACTTCGTGATGAGCCTGGTCGATCGGGTGGTGGTGATGGAGTTCGGCGAGAAGATCGCCGAGGGCCTGCCGGAGGATGTGCAGAAGGATCCGGCCGTGCTTGAAGCCTACTTGGGAGGCGTGTGAGATGAGCACGAACGTACTCGAGGTGAAGAACCTCTCCGTCGCCTACGGCAAGGTCGAGGCGGTGAGCAATGTGAACCTCAGCGTTGGTGAAGGCAAGATCGTCACCGTGATTGGCCCCAACGGCGCCGGCAAGACGACCACCCTGTCAGCGATCATGGGCCTGCTGCCGTCCAGGGGCGAGGTGGCCTTCGATGGCAGCATCGAGCAGGTGCCGGAAGTCGAGCGCATGGTGGTGCGAGGGATGAACCTCGTGCCCGAGAAGCGCGAGCTGTTCGGCTCCATGAGCATCGAGGACAACCTGCTGCTGGGCGCCTTCCAGCGCCACCGCAGTGGCCACCGGGATCACCAGCAGACGATGGAAGAGGTGTACGCGCTCTTCCCGCGGCTGAAGGAACGTCGCACCCAGGCGGCCGGCACCATGTCGGGCGGCGAGCGCCAGATGCTGGCGGTGGGCCGCGCGCTGATGGCCAAGCCCAAGCTGCTGATGCTCGACGAGCCGAGCCTGGGCCTTGCGCCGCTGATCGTCCGCGAGATCTTCCGCATCATCACCGAGCTGCGCCGCCGCGGGGTGTCGATCCTGCTGGTCGAGCAGAACGCCCGCGCCGCGCTGCAGGTGGCCGACTACGCCTACGTGCTGGAGAACGGCGGCATCAAGATGCACGGCGACGCCCAGTCCCTGCGCGACGACCCCCGCGTCATCGAGAGCTATCTGGGCCTCGGCAGCAAGCACCAGGCCATGCTGGCCACGTAAGCAACCGGGGGCGACGCGGCCGGTTGCGGTGCCGCCCCGTTTCAGGAGAACCCTTCCGATGGAAGCCCTTCGCATCCTCGGCGACGAACACCAGTCCCTCGCCGCCATCCTCCACGCCGTCCGCTTCATGCTCAAGGAAGTCGTCTCCGGCCGCCTGCAGCCGGATCTCAAGCTCTTCGAGGCGATGATCCACTACCTCGACGCCTACCCCGAGAAGCGCCACCACCCGAAGGAAGACATCCTCTTCGCCCGCCTCAAGGCCCGCACCGACGAAGGCGCCGAGGCGCTTGCCGAGCTGGACCGCCAGCACCAGGCCTCCGCCGAGCGCATCCAGGCCCTGGAGGCGGCGCTGGCTGCCTACGCCGCCGATCCGACCAAGCTCGCCGACTTCGCCGCCGCCTTCGACCACTACGCCGACTTCTACCGCAGCCACATGATGCTGGAAGAGCGCGAAGCCCTGCCGCTGGCCCGCAAGGTGCTCACCGCCGAAGACTGGGCCGAGGTGGATCGCGCCTTTACGCAGGACCGCGACCCCATGAGCGGCACCCGCGGCAAGCCGGAAGACTTCGCCGACGTGTTCTCGAAGCTCGTCGCCGCCGCGCCGGCGCCGATCGGCCTGGGCGCCGGCCCGTACCGGGGTTGATCGCCTGAGCTGAACCCTGCGCCGCCGCTGGCGGTTCGCCCCTTCCTGCCGCGCAGCACGCCACGAACCGGCCACCTGATTTCAGGTGGCCGGTTCTTTTTTGAGCGTTCGCCGGGTGCGCTGCTCATAAAAGATATCAAAAAAGAGTTGTTGCAACTTAAAGATATCGTATAAAGTATATTTGTTGGAGGATAGGTGCCGCTTATATCAAATATTAGATGCGGCTTGACGGAAGTCTGGTTAAGGAGAGGGGTTCGGCCTTGGATGCAGGAATCGTTTTGATACTCGGACAGGACGGGGTGACCGGTGGGGCGATTTACGCCTTGCTGGCGTTGGCCCTGGTCCTCGTCTTCTCGGTCACCCGGGTGATCTTCATTCCCCAGGGCGAGTTCGTCGCCTTCGGGGCGCTCACCCTGGCCGCGCTGCAGGCCGGCAAGGTGCCGGCCACGGTGTGGCTGCTGGTGGCGATGGGCGCCTTCGTGGCGGTGATCGACCTGATCGGCCGGGTGCGCGACAAGGACATGGAAGGCGTCGGCGGCCTCGTGGGCTGGAATCTCGCCTATCCACTGGCGCTGGCCGCGCTGCTTTACAGCGTGGATGGCAGCGGCTTGCCGATGGTCGCGCAGATCGGGCTCACGCTGGCGATCCTCGTGCCGCTGGGGCCGATGATTTACCGCATCGCCTACCAGCCCATCGCCGACACCAGCGTGCTGGTGCTGCTGATCGCCTCGGTCGCGGTGCATCTGATCCTCACCGGCCTCGGGCTGGTGTTCTTCGGCGCCGAGGGCGTGCGCACCGCGCCGTTCTCGGAAGGCAGCCTGACTTTCGGCGAGTTCACCATCAACCTGCAGACGATCTGGGTGGTGGGCTGCTCTCTGGCCTTCATCGTCGGGCTGTACGCCTTCTTTGCCCGCACGCTGTACGGCAAGGCGCTGCGGGCGACGGCGGTGAATCAATCCGGCGCCAAGCTGATGGGCATCTCGCCGGTGGTTGCCGGCAAGCTCACCTTTCTGCTGGCAGCGCTGCTGGGCACTTTCTCGGGCCTCTTGATCGGGCCGATCACCACGATCTACTACGACACGGGCTTTCTCATCGGCCTGAAGGGTTTTGTGGCCGCGATCATCGGCGGGCTGGCGAGCTATCCGCTGGCGGCGGCCGGCGCGGTGCTGGTGGGCCTGCTGGAATCCTTCTCGTCGTTCTGGGCGAGCGCCTTCAAGGAGGTGCTGGTGTTCACGCTGATCATCCCGGTGCTGCTGTGGCGCTCCTTCAACAGTCATCACGTGGAGGACGAAGAATGAACACCCATGTGCAAACGTCGGTCGGCAGCGCGCCGCAGCAAGGGGCTGCCAGCCCGATGAAGAACGTACTGCGCCTGCTGGCGGTGGTCGCCGTGCTGGCGGTGCTGCCGGCGGTGCTGCCGCCCTATTACGTCACCCTGCTCAACTACATCGGCATCTCGGCGCTGGTGGCGGTGGGGCTGGTGCTGCTCACCGGCGTGGGCGGGCTCACCAGCTTCGGGCAGGCGGCCTTTGTGGGCGTGGGCGCCTACACCACCGCGGTGCTCACCACCTCCACCAGCCTGCCCGGCTGGATCGCCTGGGCAGGCGCGTCGCCGTGGCTCACGCTGGGTGTCGGGCTGGTGATCACCGGGCTCATCGCGCTGCTGCTGGGTTCGCTCACGCTGCGGCTGTCCGGGCACTACCTGCCGCTGGGCACGATTGCCTGGGGCATCAGCCTGTACTTCCTGTTCGGCACGCTGGATTTCCTGGGCGCCCAGAGCGGCATCTCGGGCCTGCCGCCGATCCGCATCGGCAGCTGGGCGCTGGATGAAGGCCCGGAGATCTACTACCTCATCTGGGCCTTCCTGCTGGCGGCGGTGGTCACCACCCAGAACCTGCTGGATTCCCGCGAGGGGCGGGCGATCCGCGCGCTCAAGGGCGGCGTGGTGATGGCCGAGGCGATGGGCGTGGATACCTCGCGCTCGCGCATCGTGATCTTCGTGATCGCGGCACTGCACGCGGCGGCGGCCGGCTGGCTGTACGCCCACATGCAGCGGCTGGTGAATCCGTCGCCCTTCGGGCTGCACCACGGCATCGAGTACCTCTTCATGGCGGTGGTGGGCGGCGCCGGCTACGTGTGGGGCGCGGTGGTGGGCGCCGGGCTGGTGACGCTGCTCAACCAGTGGCTGCAGGATTTCCTGCCGCGGGTGTTCGGCCATTCGGGCAACTTCGAGATCATCATCTTCGGCATGTTGCTGCTGCTGATCCTGCACAGGGCGCGGGAGGGTCTGTGGCCGGCGGTGCTGCGCGTGCTGCGGGTGAAGGCCGCGCCCAAGGCGGTGTCGGATTCCGCCGCCGCGCTGCCGCGCCGCACGATGCCGACCCGCGGCGAGACGATCCTGGAAGTGAAGGATGTGACGCGCCGGTTCGGTGGCCTCGTCGCCAACAACAACATGAACTTCAGCGTGAAGGCCGGCGAGATCCTGGCGCTGATCGGCCCCAACGGCGCCGGCAAGAGCACCATGTTCAACCAGATCTCCGGCGTCGATACGCCCACTTCGGGCGAGATCATCTTCACCGGCAAGGCGGTGGCGGGGCACGACTCCCGCGAGATCGCGCGTCTTGGGATGAGCCGCAGCTTCCAGCACGTGCGTCTGCTGCCGCGGATGAGCGTGCTGGAGAACGTGGCCATCGGCACCCATCTGCGCGGTTCTACCGGCGTCTTCCCCGCCGCCTGGCGCCTCGACCGCAAGGAAGAGGAACGCCTGCTGGCCGAGGCCGCCCGGCAGATCCGCCGCGTGGGGCTCGAAGCCCACATGCACGACGAGGCCGGCTCCCTGGCCCTGGGCCAGCAGCGCATCGTCGAGATCGCCCGGGCGCTGGCGGCCGACCCCTGCCTGCTGCTGCTGGACGAACCCGCCGCCGGTCTGCGCTTCAAGGAGAAGGAGGCCCTGGGCGAGCTGCTCAAGAAGCTGAAAGCCGAAGGCGTGGCGATCCTGCTGGTCGAGCACGACATGGATTTCGTGATGGGGCTGGTCGATCGGATCGTGGTGATGGAGTTTGGCGAGAAGATCGCCGAGGGCCTGCCGGAGGAAATCCAGCAGAACGAGCGCGTGCTCGCGGCCTATCTGGGAGGTGTGGAATGAACGGCGGTCGAATGAGCACGCTGCTCGAAGTGCAGGACCTGCGGGTCAATTATGGCAAGGTCGAGGCGGTGCATGACGTCAGCCTCAAGGTGGGCGCCGGGCAGATCGTCACGGTGATCGGCCCCAACGGCGCCGGCAAGACCACCAGCCTCGCGGCGATCATGGGGCTGATGAACTCGTCCGGGCGCATCGTCTTCGACGGCCACGCCCAGCGCCGCGCCAACGTGGAGAAGCGGGTGATCCAGGGCCTCGCCCTGGTGCCCGAGAAGCGCGACCTGTTTGGCGAGATGAGCGTCGAGGACAACCTGCTGCTGGGCGCCTTCCAGCGCTATCGGCAGGGGCACCGGGATCAGGCGAAGACGATGGACGAGGTGTTCGAGCTCTTCCCGCGGCTCAAGGAACGGCGCGCCCAGGCCGCGGCGACGATGTCGGGCGGCGAACGTCAGATGCTCGCCATCGGCCGCGCGCTGATGGGCAAGCCCAAGCTGCTGATGCTCGACGAGCCGAGCCTGGGCCTCGCGCCGCTGATCGTGCGGGAGATCTTCCGCATCATCGCCGGCCTGCGGGAGCGGGGCGTGTCGATCCTGCTGGTGGAGCAGAACGCCCGCGCCGCGCTGCAGGTGGCCGACTACGCCTACGTGCTGGAGATGGGCGCGGTGGCGATGGAAGGCAAGGCGTCCGATCTCGCCGACGACCCGCGGGTGGTCGAGGCCTATCTGGGCTTCGGCAGCAAGCACCAGGACATGCTGGCCACGTAACACGTCGGACCGTTGGGCGATCGCCTGTCAGGCGCTAAAATGTGCGATTGCAAAAAATGACAGGCGACATCGTGGCAGCGGAGCAGGACGAGAAGGAAGTCCAGACGGAAGTGCAGGCCGAAACCCCGGCGGCCGGGCTGGATGCGGATTCGGCAGCGCTGCTGGCGGTGCTGGCCCGCAACATCCGCCATTTCCGCGGCCAGCGGGGCATGACGCGCAAGAACCTGGCCGAGCAGTCCGGCGTGTCGCTGCCGCACCTGGCGCGCATGGAAAGCTCCCAGGGCAACGTGTCGGTGGTGGTGCTGGGCAAGGTGGCGAAGGCCCTCAACCAGTCGGTGGCGAGCCTCTTTGGCGACGAAGAAGCTCGCGCCGGCGATCTCAACCTGATCGTCGAATTCCTCAAGCGCCAGCCGGTGTCCAACCTCGCGCGCATCCGCGAGCAGATCTTTGCGGATTTCCAGCCCGCCGAAGGCGTGCGCAAGGATCGGATCGTGCTCACCGGGCTGCGCGGTGCGGGCAAGTCGACGGTTGGCCAGGCCCTGGCTACGCGCCTAGGCCGGCCCTTCGTCGAGCTCAACCGTGAGGTGGAAGAAGAAGCCGGCCTCAGCCTGCAGGAGATCATCACGCTCTACGGCCAGTCCGGCTACCGCAACCTGGAGCGCCGCTGCCTCGAACAGGTGGTGGTGAAGCACCCCCAGGTGGTGCTCGCCACCGGCGGCGGCATCGTGGCCGAACCGCTCACCTACGAGATCCTGCTCAACTCCTTCTTCACCGTGTGGCTCCACGCCGAACCCGACACCCATTTCCGCCGGGTGATGGACCAGCACGACATCCGCATCGCCAAGCCGGCCCTCTACCGCGAGGCGATGGACAACATCCACCGCACCCTTGAGGCCCGCGATCACCTCTACCGGATGGCCGCGTTCGACGTGGACACCACGCAACTGAGCGTGGATGAGGTGGTGGCGCGCATCGTGGGGCAGATGGACGCCTAAGGCGCGCTGCCGTCTGCCGGCCGGGTCGCCTCGTGCCCCGGCGCAGCCCGGGATGCACGTACCCGTTTGAGGCGGTAGCCCCGCCCGTACTCTGAAACCAGCCGCAGTCCATGCCGCGCGTCTAGCATCAGGCGCCGGCGCACGCGGCTCACGTGGGTATCCACGGTGCGGCTGCTGTACTGGCCGTGCCAGAACGTGGCGAGCAGATGATCCCGCGAGAACAGCCGGCCGATGTTGCGGAACAGCAGCAGGGCCAGATCGAACTCCCGGTCGGTGAGCGGCACGGTCACGCCGTGCAGGCGGGCGATGCGTGCGTTCAAATCGAAGGCATACGGCGCAACCTGCAGCGCAACAGGGCGGCCGATCACGTGCGAACGCATGCGCCGGCGCAGCACGGCTTCTATGCGGGCCAGCAGTTCCCGGTGCCCGGTGCCGCGCCGGATGAAGTCGTCGGCCCCGTGGGTAAAGGCGTCGGCCAGAAGGGGTTCGCGATCAGGGCCGTTGAAGAAGATCAGCGCCGCATCGAATCCGTCCCGGCCAGCCAATCGGCACAGGCTGCGCGAGACATGGCCGACGAGGCCGGCGGCATCCACCAGCAACACGTCAAAATGGATCTGCCCCGCGTCGCGGGCGAGCTGGGCTTCGTCTTCATAGCGCTGCACCGAAAAGCCCCCCCGCAGGAGGGCTGCATGGAGCGCGCTGGAGAAAGCCATGAATGAAGAGATCAGCGCGACGCGCATGATTGCCAATCCTGGGGGGGAGCCTGCGGGCAGGCGGGGTGGGGCGCTGTGTCTGCCGCGGTGGCGCGGGAGCGTTGGGCGATGTCGTTGCCGTTCTGGTCGCGGTGTCAGCGCGATTCGGCGCTACGACAATGCATGTTTCATGCCCGCGATGGCGCAGCTTGCGGCGCCACCCGTGACTGGCGCAATCGGCCAGCAAATCCGCCCCCGCCGGACGGGTTGGCGTGGCAGCGAGAAGGATTGTGCGGTGACAGTTTGACGGTGTGGCCTGTCAGATTGACAGTTTGAAGGTGCAGATTGGCAATCGCAGCGCCAGATTGGCAATCTGCGTCGACAGATTCGAATGTTGACGCCTCCGATTGCCAATCGAGGCGTGAAATTGCCAATCGGAGGCCGCACATTGCCAATCTGCGACCTGCGATTGGCAATTTCACCCGGCGCATCGCGAATGGCGCCGGGTGATTGGGGATGGATCAGAACGCTTCGTCCGGCAGCCCGAGCAGCAGGCTGTTGTCCGATTCCACGGTGATCCGCAGGCCGGCGCTCTTCGGGAGGATGTGGCTCGCGTAGAACTGGGCTGAGGCGAGCTTCTCCCGGTAGAACGGATCGCTGCTGCCGGCGGCGATGGCGTCGTGGGCCACCTTCGCGGCCTTCGCCATCAGCCAGCCGCCGATCACGGTGCCGGCAAGCTTGAGGAAGGGCTCGGCCACCACCAGGGCGGCGGCGGGGTTGCTGCCCATGCGCGTGATGAGGGTTTCGCTGGCGGCGTGCAGGTCGTCCAGCCCGGCGGCGAGGCGGGTGGCGATGTCGGTGAGGTTCGCGTCGCCGGCGCCGGCGAGGGCGGCCTGATCGGCGCGCATGTCGGCCAGCAGTGTGGCGAGCACGGCGCCCCGGTCGCGGGTGAGCTTGCGGCCGGCGAGGTCCGCCGCCTGGATCGCGGTGGTGCCTTCGTAGATCGGGGTGATGCGGGCGTCGCGCATGTATTGCGAGATGCCGGTCTCCTCCACAAATCCCATCCCGCCAAACACCTGGATCGCCAGGGAGGTGAGCTCCACCGCGCTCTCGGTGCTCCAGCCCTTGAGCACCGGGGTGAGCAGCTCCACGCGGCGGTGGGCGGCGGCGCGGGCCTCGGCGTCGTCCGATTGATGGGCGATGTCCTGCAACGCCGCCACGCTGTAAGCCAGCGCGCGGATCGCCTCGGTGTGGGCGCGTTGCGTCATCAGCATGCGGCGCACGTCCGGGTGGCGGACGATGGCGACCGACTTGCCGCCTTTTTGCGTCACGTCGGTGCCTTGCACCCGCTCCTTTGCGTATTCCGACGCCAGCTGCCAGGCCCGCTGGGCGACGCCCAGGCCTTCGGTGCCCACCGACAGCCGCGCCGAATTCATCATCACGAACATGATCTCCAGCCCACGGCCCAGCTCGCCGATCAGGTAGCCGGTCGACCCGCCGTGGTCGCCGTGGACCAGCGTGGTGGTGGGGCTGCCATGCACGCCCAGCTTGTGCTCGATGGACGTGCAATACACGTCGTTGTGTTCGCCCTGCTTGCCGTCCGCATCGAGGATGAACTTGGGCACGATGAACAGCGACAGGCCCTTGACCCCCGGCGGGGCGTCCGGCGTGCGGGCCAGCACCAGATGCACGATGTTGGCGGCCATGTCGTGGTCGCCGTAGGTGATGAAGATCTTCTGGCCGCTGATGCGGTAGCTGCCGTCGGCTTGTGGCACGGCCTTGCAGTTGATGGCGGCGAGATCCGAGCCGGCCTGGGGCTCGGTGATGTTCATGGTGCCCGTCCATTCGCCGGAGACGAGCTTGGGCAGCCAGGTGGCTTTCATGGCGTCGGAGCCGGCGATCAGCAGCGCCTCGATAGCGCCGTGGGTGAGCGTGACCACATGGGAGAACGACAGGTTGGCTGACTTCCACATCTCGCTCACCGCCACCGCCAGCAGGCGCGGCAGGCCCTGGCCGTCGAACTCGGGCGGGCAGGGCAGGGCCATCCAGCCGCCTTCGGCAAAGTGCCGATAGGCATCGGCAAAGCCGGCGGCGGTGCGCACCTCGCCCTTGCCGTCGGCGCCTGTCTGCCAGCGCGCGCCATCCCGGTCGCCCACCGGGTTGAGGGGCGAAAGGATGTCGCCGGCAAAGCGGCCGGCTTCTTCCAGCACCGCGTCGATCAGCCCTGCGTCGCAGTCGGCGTAGGCCGGCAGGGCGCAGATCGGGCTGCTGCCGACCAGTTCATGAATCACGAAGCGCATATCGCGCAGGGGGGCTTGGTAATTGTTCATGTCTCCTCCGAATATCACATACGATCTCTTGCAATCCGTGAGTATTGTAAAGTATATTTTGTTCGCGGTTAAAAATCTCATATCTGATACAAAAACGGGATCAAATCCCACGGAGGAGACACCATGAAGAAGCACACTGCACTGCCCGCCCTCGTCCTGATCGCCGCTGCCGGCGTTGCCCAGGCCGACATCAACATCGGCGTGTCCGTCTCGGCCACCGGCCCGGCGGCGTCCCTCGGCATCCCCGAGAAGAACACCTTCGCGATCCTGCCGACCACCATCGCCGGCGAGAAGATCAACTACATCGTGCTGGACGACGCCACCGATCCCGGCCAGGCCACCAAGAACGCCCGCAAGCTGGTGACCGAAGACAAGGTGGATGTGCTGGTGGGTTCGTCCAGCACCCCGGCCTGCGCGGCGATCGCCGAAGTGGCCAACGAAACCGCTACCCCGCAGGTGGCCATGTGCCCGGTGGATCTGCCGGCTGCCAAGAACACCTGGGTCTTCCGCGCGCCCCAGCACAACTCGCTGATGGCCAAGGCGCTGGTGGGCCACATGCGCGAAACCGGCGTGAAGACGCTGGGCTTCATCGGCTTCAACGATCCCTACGGCGAAGACTGGCTCAAGCAGATCACCGCCGCCACCGAAGCCGCCGGCATCAAGCTGGTGGCGGTGGAGCGCTACAACCGGGTCGATACCTCGGTGAGCGGGCAGGTGCTCAAGCTGGTGGCCGCCAAGCCCGACGCGGTGATGGTCGCCGGCTCCGGCACGCCGGCCGCGCTGCCCCACACCACCTTGTTCGAGCGCGGCTACAAGGGCCAGATCTACCAGACCCACGCTGCCGCCAATAAAGAATTCCTGAAGGTCGGCGGCAAGGCCGTCGAAGGCGGCATCCTGCCCATCGGCCCGGTGGCTGTGGCGGCCCAGCTGCCGGATTCGCATCCGTCCAAGAAGCCGGCGCTGGAATACATCAAGCTGTACGAGGCCAAGTACGGCCCGGGCAGCGTGTCGTCCTTCGGCGCTTACGCCTACGATGCCTACAAGCTCATCGAGAAGGCCGTGCCCGCCGCGCTCAAGGCCGGCAAGCCGGGCACGCCCGCCTTCCGCAAGGGCCTGCGCGACGCCATCGAGGCCGAGCGCGAGATCGCCGGCGCCCACGGTGTGTTCAACATGAGCGCCAACGACCACTTCGGGCTGGACGAGCGCGCCCGGGTGCTGGTGCGCGTGACCGGCGGCGAGTGGAAGATGCTTTCCGGCAAATAAGGAGCGCGAACGATGACAACGATCATTCGTGATCCCGGCAGGCTGTTCGCGCCGGCCACCGTGATGGTGGAGCACCGCGCCGACGGCAGCCGCATCCTGCGCTCGCCGATGACCCTCGGTGCCGTGCCGGCCCGGCTCGGCGACCACCTGGAGCGCTGGGCCGCCGAGGCGCCCGAGCGCACCTTCATCGCCGAACGCGGTGCCGACGGCGAGTGGGCGCGGGTGAGCTACGCCGAGGCCCTGGCCCGCGTGCGCGCCGTGGCCACCTGGCTGCTGGGGCAGAACCTGTCGGTGGAGCGCCCGGTGGTGGTGCTCTCCGACAACAGCGTCGAGCACGCCATTCTGATGCTGGCGGCGATGCACATTGGCGTGCCGGTGTCGGCGATCTCCCAGGCTTATTCGCTGGTGTCGAAGGATTTTGCCAAGCTCAAGAGCAACATCGAGCACATCACCCCCGGGGTGATCTTCGTGGAGCACCACGCCCGCTTTGCCCCGGCGCTGGCGGCCATCGCGCCCCTCCACGACGGGGTGGTGGTGGCCGGCACGGCCGGCGGTGCGGGCGAGGGGGCGGTGCCGTTTGCCGCGCTGCTGGAGCGCACCGACGCCGCGGCGGTGGATGCCGCCTACGCCCAGGTCAATGGCCACACGATTGCCAAGTTTCTGTTCACCTCGGGCTCGGTGGGGGCGCCGAAGGCGGTGATCAACACCCAGCACATGATCTGCTCCAACCAGCAGGCCAAGGCGCAGATCTGGCCCTTCCTCGAAGCCCAGCCGCCGGTGATCGTGGACTGGCTGCCCTGGAGCCACACCTTCGGCAGCAACCACAACTTCAACATGGTGCTGCGTAACGGCGGCACGCTGTACCTCGATGCCGGCAAGCCGGTGCCGGGCGCGTTGTTCGAGACCAGCCTGAAGAACCTGCGCGAGGTGTCGCCCACGGTGTACCTCAACGTGCCGCGGGGCTTCGACATGCTGGTGTCGGCGCTGCACGAGGATGCCGGCCTGCGGGAAGCCTTCTTCAAGAACCTGCAGGTGATCTTCTACGCCGCCGCCGCGCTGCCCCAGCACTTGTACGACGAACTCAACCGCCTGTCGCTGGAGACCCTCGGCTTCCAGGTGCCGCTGGTGTCGGGCTGGGGTTCGACCGAGACCGCGCCCCTGTGCACCGACAGCCACTTTGCGCCGGAGCGTTCCGGCGTGATCGGCATCCCCATCCCCGGCACCGAGCTCAAGCTGGTGCCGTCCGCCGACAAGATGGAAGTGCGGGTGCGCGGCCACAACGTGATGCCCGGCTACTGGAAGCTGCCCGAGCTGTCGAAGGCCGCCTTCGACGAGGAGGGCTTTTACAAGATCGGCGACGCGGTGGAGTTCGTCGACCCCACCAAGCCCCAGAAGGGCCTGCTCTTCGACGGGCGCGTGGGTGAGGACTTCAAGCTCGTCACCGGCACCTGGGTGCATGTGGGCGCGCTGCGCATGAAGGGCCTCGACGCCCTGGTGCCGGTGGCCCAGGACATCGTGGTCACCGGCCACGACCGCGACGAGATCGGCTTCCTGATCTTCCCCAACATCCCCGAGCTGCGAAAGCTCTCCGCCAACCTGCCGGCCGATGCGTCGGTGGAAGAACTGCTGCACCAGCCCTCGGTGCGCGCGATGGTCGCCCGCGGCCTGGCGCGGCTCAAGAAGGAAGGCGGCGGTTCGGCGGGCTCGGCGGCGCGGGCGATGCTGCTGGTGGAGCCGCCCTCCATCGACGCCGGGGAGATCACCGACAAGGGCTACATCAACCAGCGCCTCGTGCTGACGCGCCGCGCCGATCTGGTGCTGCGCCTGCACGCCGACGAGCCGGACCATAGCGTGATCCTGCCGGCCGGGGCCGCCTGACAAGCAACACGCACGAGCCGGGAGAACAGCACCCCCGCGTGCCACAACAAGGAAAAGAGCATGAATTACGAAAACATCCTGGTCACCCTCGAAGACAGCATCGCCCACATCCGGCTCAACCGGCCGGCCAAGCGCAACGCGGTGAACAACGGCCTGCTGGAGGATCTCGAGGCCTGCTTTGACAGCCTCGGCGCCGACGCCACGGTGGTGGTGATCTCCGGCGAGGGCGCGCACTTCTCGGCCGGGCTGGACCTGTCGGAGCACCAGATCCGCTCGCCGTTTGAAGTGCTGCAGCACTCCCAGTGGTGGCACCGGGTCTTCCAGAAGATCCAGTTTGGCGGCCGGCCGGTGGTGTCGGCGCTGCACGGCGCGGTGGTGGGCGGCGGGCTCGAGCTCGCCACCAGCACCCATGTGCGCGTGGCCGACAAGACCACCTTCTACCAGCTGCCCGAAGGCCAGCGCGGCATCTTCGTGGGCGGCGGTGCCTCGGTGCGCGTCTCCAAGATCATCGGCCCCGACCGCATGACCGAGATGATGCTCACCGGCCGCCGCTACAACGCTGAAGACGGCTACCGGCTCGGCCTGTCGCACTACCTGGTGGAAGAAGGCAAGGCGCTGGACGAGGCGCTGCTGCTCGCCCGCCAGATCGCCACCAACGCGCCGCTCTCCAACTGGGCGTCGATCACCGCTGTTGCCAACATCGGCGACATGTCCATGGCCAACGGCCTCTACACCGAATCCCTCGCGGCCGCGATCGCCCAGAGCAGCGACGAAGCCAACCGCCGCATGCAGGAATTCCTCAACCGGAAGAAAGGTTAAGCCATGGCTTACGAAGATTTCACCGCCGCCGCGCTGGTCACCCAATACGACGACATCTATCTGGTCGCCGGCGCCCGCACGCCCTTTGCCGACTACAACAGCGTGCTGCGCGACGTGAACCCCATCGACATGGGCATCTTTGCCGCCCGGGCGCTGTTCGAGCGCTCCGGCATCCCCGCCGCCGACGTGCAGTCGGTGGTGGCCGGCAACATGGCCCAGGCGGGTTTCGACGCCTACTACCTGCCGCGCCACATCGGCCTTTACGCCGGCGTGCCGGCCACCGCGCCGGCGATGCTCGCCACGCGCATCTGCGGCACCGGTTTTGAAACCATCGTGCAGGCCGCCAACCAGATCGCCCTGGGCAGCGCCCAGGTGGTGCTGGCGGTGGGCACCGAATCCATGTCGCGCAACCCGGTGGCGGCCTACACCCACCGCGCCGGCTTCCGCATGGGGCAGATCGAGTTCAAGGATTTCCTGTGGGAAGCCTTCACCGACCCGGCCACTCGCCAGGGCATGGGCAACACCGCCGAGAACGTCGCCCAGAAGTACGGCATCACCCGTGAAGAGGTGGATGCCTACGCCGCCCAGACCTTCGCCCGCGCCAACGCGGCGTGGGACGGCGGCTACTTTGCCGACGAGGTGGCTGCGGTGACCAACGCGGAGTTTGCCCTCGACGGCTACCAGAGCCGCTTCCTCAAGCTCGCCGACCGCAAGACGGTGTTCGAGCGCGACGAGCACGTCAAACCCACCAGCCTCGACACCCTGCAGAAGCTCAAGCCCGCCTTCAAGGGCGTGCAGACCGGCGGCAACAGCTCGGCCATTGTCGACGGCGCCGCCGCGGTGCTGGTGGCGTCCGGCGATTACGTGCGCGCCCACGGCCTCAAGCCGCTGGCCCGCATCGTCGGCGGCGCGGTGGCCGGCGTGCCGCCCGAGATCATGGGCATCGGCCCCGCCCCGGCGATCCGCGCCGTGCTGGCCAAGGCTGGCCTGACGCTGGGCGACGTGGGCCGGGTCGAGATCAACGAAGCCTTCGGCGCCCAGTATTTGGGCTGCGAACGCGAACTGGGCCTCGACCGCGACCGCGCCAACACCCGCGGCGGCGCCATCGCCATCGGCCACCCGCTGGGCGCCTCCGGCATGCGCCTCACCCACACCGTGTCGCGCCAGCTCCAGCTCGACGACCAGCAGTTCGGCATCGCCTCGGCGTGTGTCGGCGGCGGGCAGGGGATGGCGATTCTGGTGGAACGGGCCTAGCCCCCCACCAACCCCAGCGCAAGTCACTTGCGTAGGTTCAGCAAAGGCGAGGTGCTTGCCCAGAGCCCGTCTGAACCGCCGAGCAGCGCAACAACAGGCGGGGCCTTCTGGCGCAGCTGTCTGAGCCCGAAGGGCGAGTTCTGCGCCGGCCGCCTGTTGTGAGCAGCGCAGGGCAGTCGGCCGCAGGCCGACCGGTGAAGCCAGGTCGCCTTCTTTGCTTCCTTTCTTGGCGAGACAAGAAAGGAAGTCGCCCGCCGGGGGCGAGTCCCCGGCCAACGATTCGACATTCAACGTGACGGGCGAAAACTTTCGCTCCGAACGAAAAGATCACAGCACCGGCCCAGCAGCCGGGCACTGGAAGGAGACAAGCACATGCACATTCAGGATTCCGTTTTCATCGTCACCGGCGGCGCCTCAGGCCTCGGCGAAGCCACCGTCCGCAACCTGCACGCCGGCGGGGCGAAGGTCGTGATCGCCGACGTGGGCGTGGACAAGGGCGAGACCCTTGCCGCCCAGCTTGGCGACCGCGTGGCCTTCATCAAGACCGACATCACCAGCGAAGCCGACGGCAAGGCAGCGGTCGATCTGGCGGTGAGCCGCTTCGGCGCGCTCCACGGTCTCATCAACTGCGCCGGCGTCGGCCCCGCCTGGAAGGTGCTGGGCAAGGAAGGCCCGCATCCCCTCGATAGCTTCGCCCGCACGGTGAACATCAATCTCGTGGGCGCCTTCAACATGGTTCGGCTGGCCGCGGCGGCGATGGCGGCGGGCACGCCCAACGCCGAGGGCGAGCGCGGCGTGATCGTCAATACCGCGTCGGTGGCGGCCTTTGAAGGTCAGGTGGGCCAGGCGGCCTACGCGGCATCGAAGGCCGGCGTGGTGGGCATGACCCTGCCCGTGGCCCGCGAGCTGGCCCGCTCGGGCATCCGCGTGAATGCCGTCGCGCCGGGGCTGTTCCTCACCCCGATGATGGAGGCGCTGCCCCAGGACGTGCAGGATTCGCTCGGCAAGGCGACGCCCTTCCCGCCGCGGCTCGGGCGGCCGGCGGAGTTTGCCCAGCTGGTGCGCTCGATCGTCGAGAACGTGATGCTCAATGGCGAAGTGATCCGCCTCGATGGCGCCGTGCGCCTGTCGGCCAAGTAAGGGGGCTGCGATGGCTCGAATCATTGCGCCCTCCGACGTGGGGCATCTGGTCAAGAACGGCGCCACGGTGTACTGCACCGGCATGGGCCTCGCCGGCTTTGCCGAAGAGGCGGTGCTGGCGATCCGCGAATCCTTCGAGGCCACTGGCCACCCGCGGGATCTCACCCTCTACCACGCCACCGGCGTGGGCAACGGCAAGGATCGCGGCGTGCATCACTTCGCCCGCGAAGGCCTGCTCAAGCGTATCGTCGGCGGCCATTTTGGCGTCGGCGGGCCGGAGCTGATGCGCCTCATCATGGAAAACAAGATCGAGGCCTACAACCTGCCGCAAGGCGTGCTGGTGCAGCTGCCCAAGCAGATCGCCGGGCGGCGGCCGGGTTTTCTGACCAAGGTGGGTCTGGATACCTTCGTCGATCCGCGCATCGAGGGCGGCAAGGTGAATGCGTCCGCCACCGAGGATCTGGTGGAGGTGGTGCATCTGGATGGCGAGGAGTGGCTGTACTACCGCAACCCGAAGGTGGATGTGGCGCTGCTGCGCGGCTCGTTTGCCGACGAGAACGGCAACGTGTCGATGGCGCGGGAGGGCGTGCTGCTGGAGTCGCTGTCCATCGCCCAGGCGGCGCGGGCCAGCGGCGGCATCGTGATCGTGCAGGTGGAGCACATCGTCAAGAACGGCACCCTGCACCCGAAGGAGGTGAAGATCCCCGGCATTCTGGTGGATTACATCGTGATCGGCCGGCCGGAATACCACCTCCAGACGATGAACACCTACTTCAACCCGGTGTACGCCGGCGACATCAAGGTGCCCACCCGGGCGATGCAGCCCCTGCCGCTGGACGAGCGCAAGATCATCGCCCGGCGGGCGGCGATGGAGCTCAAGCCCGGCGCGGTGGTGAACCTGGGCATCGGAATGCCCGAGGGTGTGGCGTCGGTGGCGGCGGAGGAGAAGATCGAACACCTGATGGCGCTCACGCTGGAGACCGGCCCCATCGGCGGCGTGCCGGCGGCGGGCTTCGATTTTGGCCATGCCTCCAACGCCGAGGCGGTGGTGGAGCAGCCGGCGCAGTTTGATTTTTACGACGGTGGCGGCATCGACGTGGCCTTCCTGGGCCTCGCCCAGACCGACGGCCAGGGCAATGTGAACGTGAGCAAGTTCAGCGGGCGCCCGGTGGGCTGCGGCGGCTTCATCAACATCACCCAGAACGCCAAGAAGGTGGTGTTCTGCGGCACCTTCACCGCCGGCGGGCTGGAGATCGGCGTGGAGGGCGGCCGGCTGAAGATCGTGAAGGAGGGCAAGAGCCGCAAGTTCATCGAGCAGGTCGAGCAGATCACCTTCAGCGGCCACTACGCGGCGAGCATCGGCCAGACGGTGCTGTACGTCACCGAGCGGGCGGTGTTTCAGCTGAGCGCCGAAGGCATGGAGCTGCTGGAGGTGGCGCCGGGCATCGACATCCAGCGCGACGTGGTGGCGCACATGGCCTTCCCGCCCATCATGCGCGACGTGCAGCTGATGGATGCTGGTTTGTTCCAGCCCGAATGGGGTCATCTCTCCGAGCGGATCGGCGGCCGATAGGGCGGTCTTTCCCTTCCGATCTTCGCTCGTTCACGGCTGCGCGGCTCAGGTCCCCGCAGCCGTTTTTTTCGTCCGTCAATCTTGAAAGGAGCCCGCCGTGGGCTATCACCACATCCATCGCTATCGCATCGCCTTCGTCGATTGCGACCCGGCGCAGATCGTGCATTTTTCCAATTACTTCCGGTGGTTCGACACCGCCAGCCGCGAGTTCTTCACCGCCTGCGGCGTGCCCAGCTGGCGCGACACCGAACGCGGCTCCGGCCTCATCGGCACGCCGCTGGTGGACGCCCAGGCGAGCTTTCGCAACCCCGCCACCTACGGCGAGGACATCGAGATCGAGAGCTGGGTGGACCGCTGGAGCGGCAAGAGCTTCGTGATGCGCCACGTGGCCCGGCGGGGCGACACGGTGCTCGCCGAAGGGCGCGAGGTGCGGGTGTTTGCGGTGCGGGACTCGGTCGATCCGCCGGTGATCCGCGCGGTGGCGGTGCCGGCGGGGATTCGGGCGATGTGCGGCGACTGAGGGCGTCAGCCGCCGCAGCCGCCTCCGCACCCACCACCGTCTCCACCGTCGCCCCCGTCCCCACCGGAGGACGATGAACTGGGCGGCTGGAGGGCGGCCTTCAGGTCGGCCAGCGCGTTGTCGGCCAGCGCTCCGAGCCCGAAGAGGGCCAGCACGGTCATCAGCATCGGGTCGAGCTGCCCGATCGGCTTGCTCCGTGGCACCCGCAGGCGGGTCTGCCGCAGGGCGTGACGGCCTGCTCCGGTGAGCCGGGGCGGCTTGAGCAGGTACAGTGCGAGCCCGCCCGCCACCAGCGTGAGCAGCGCGACGAAGAGCACCGGCTTGCCCTGGATCATCCCGTGCCACCACCGCAGCCCGCCCACTATCGCCACCCCGGCCAGCGTCGCCGCGCCGCCGAGGGCGGCCAGCAGCCCGGGCAGGCGGCCGGGGATCAGCCCTTCGGCCTGGAGTGTCCGGTGCAGGTCGGCAATCGCCGCGTTCAGGTCGGGGCTCAACTGCCGGGTGTGGATGGTCTTGCCGGACAGCACGTGGTTGAAGAGGCCGCGCTCGACCGGGTGGGCGTCGGCAGGGGGCGGCTGGACGGCCTCCCAGCGTTGGTTGCCCTCCGGGAAGGCGATGCAGCCCTGCTGGTGCAGCCGGCCGGCGGCGGTCTCCAGCACCCGTCGGCGGCGGCCGGCCAGGTAGGCCAGGGCGTAGAGGTCGAGCCGACGGAAGCGCGAATCGCCGGGCGCGGCGCTGCCGGTGAGGGCGCATCGCAGCCCCGCGGCCA
>NZ_BSPX01000056.1:4058-33187 GCF_030161255.1 Zoogloea oryzae | reverse complement strand
CGGTGATGGACGAGGTGCGCGAGTGGCAGGGCCGGCCGCTGGAGGCGATGTACCCGGTGGTGTTCTTCGACGCCTTGCGGGTGAAGATCCGCGAAGATGCGGTGGTGCGCAGCAAGGCGGTGTTCCTGGCGCTAGGCGTGCGCCCGGACGGCAGCCGGGACATCCTGGGCCTGTGGATCGAGCAGACCGAAGGGGCCAAGTTCTGGCTGAAGGTCTTCAACGACCTGAAGCTGCGCGGCTGTGAGGACATCCTGATCGCCGTCACCGACGGGCTCAAGGGCATGGCCGAGGCGCTGGAGGCAGTGTATCCGCGCACGACGCTGCAGACGTGCATCGTGCACCTGCTGCGCAACAGCCTGAGCTACGCGGGCTACAGGGAGCGCAAGGCGCTTGCCGATGCTCTCAAGCCGATCTACCAGGCGGTGAGCGCCGAGGCCGCGCAGGCGGCGCTGGAGGCGTTTGCCGAAGGAGAATGGGGCCCAGCGCTTCCCGACGGTGGCCGCGGCGTGGCGCCGGGCGTGGGAGCTGGTGATCCCATTCTTCGCGTTTCCGCCGGAAGTGCGCCGGGTGATCTACACCACCAACGCCATCGAGAGTCTGAATGCGCGGGTGCGCAAGATCATCAAGACCCGGGGCCATTTCCCGACGGACGAGGCGGCGACCAAATTGATCTGGCTGGCGCTACGCAACATCACGGCCGAGTGGAAGAAGCCGATGCTGCACTGGAAGCCGGCGATGAACCAGTTCGCCATCCTCTATACCGATCGCTTCATCCCGGCGATGGCACGGTGAGCCGATTCTTCCTGCGCTGCCACGGCAGCGCAGGAAGAATCAAGACAGCCTCGAACACAAAATTACTGACACTCCCTCCCTCCGACCTGAACATGTTCATCTCCGGGCTGAGTGCACTCCCCCTGAAGGGAGCCCAGTTCAACCCCGAGATGAACGCGGCCCCTTGCGACCCACCAGCACCACGCCCGACACCACCAGCGCCCCGCCCAGGATCTGGAACAGCCCGATGGGCTCGGCGAGGATCAGCCAGCCCAGGAAGAGCGTCACCACCGGGCCGAGGGTGCCGATCAGCGACACCGGCCCGGCCCCCAGGCGGCGGATCGCCTCGGAGACCATCCACACCGGCAGCACCGTGGAGAACAGCGCCATCGCCACCGCCAGCCCCATCACCGGCGCTGGCTGCACCAGCAGCAGGCCCAGGGGCCGGGTGGCGGCAAAGTGGCCAAGGCACAGCACGCAGGCGATGGCGCTAGCCCAGGCCGTCACCCGCGCCGCCCCCAGGCGCACCACCGCCTGGCCGTTGCCCATCAGGTAGAGCGCGTACGACACCGCGCTGCCAAACACCAGCCCGCCGCCGATCCACACATCCCTGGCGCTACCGGCAATGTGAAGATCGTGGGCCACCGCCAATGCGATGCCCGCGTAGCACAGCCCGATGCAGACCAGCGCCCGGCGGGTGATCGGCTTGCCCAGGAACAGCGCCGAGAACACCACCACCAGCGTGGGGTAGGCAAACAGGATCAGCCGCTCCAGCGCCGCCGAGATGTACTGCAGCCCGAGGAAATCCAGATAGCTGGCCATGTAGTAGCCGGTAAAGCCCAGCCCGGCCATCAAGGCCAGATCGCGCCCCGACAGCTTCGCGTGCTGGCGCCGCCGGCCATCGGCAAAACCCAGGGCCAGGAAGAAGGGCAGCGACAGCCCCATGCGCAGGGCGAGCAGGGTCACGGCGTCGACGCCGTAGGGATAGGCCAGCTTGATGAGGATGGCCTTGAACGAGAAGCCCACCGCGCCGAGAACGGCGAACAGGAGCCCGAGACGATCGCCGGGGTGATTCATGAAGGCGGCGGCAGGAAGAAAGCGGCCGCAGAGTGTAGCGCGCCGCCCGCCCGGCAGGCGATCAGGGCCCGGCGGCGGCGGATGTCAGCCCTGGGCCTCGCGCAGCCAGTCGAGCACGCTGCCCGGCGCCGGAATGCGCCCGGACGACACCAGCTTGCCATTGACCACCAGCCCCGGCGTCTTCAGCACGTCCCAGGCGAGGATCGCGTCCATGTCGGTGACCTTCTCGATCTGCGCCTCGACGCCCAGCTCGGCCGCCGCCGCCCGGGCGATCTCCTCCAGCTTGCGGCAGTTGGCACAGCCCGGCCCCAGCACCTTGATATCCAGCACGATCAGGCTCCTTTCAGTTGGTTGCGGCGGCTCGCCGCCATCAGCAGCATGGCCAGCACGCCGATGAAGGCCGCCAGCCCCAGCACGATCAGGCCCAGCGGCAGGCCATCCACCCACGCCCCGTAGGTGAAGCCGGCCACCGCGCTGAACAGCGCCACCAGCCCCACGTAGGCCGCGGTCTTGGTCCGGCCGATGATCGCCGAGATGATGAGGATGCTCTGCAGCGACAGCTCCGGGTCGGACATCAGGTAGGCCAGCAGCGGCCCGCGGTGCATGCCCAGGTCGAGGAACATCCGGGCGATGGGCACCTCGACGAGGGTCGGGAAATACATGAACACCCCGAAAGCCACCCCGGCCAGGTTGCCGAGCACCGAGTTGCTGCCCGCCACCGCCTCGATCCACTCGGGCCGCACCACCACCCGCACCATGCCGACGATGAACACGCCCACCACCAGCAGCGGAAAGATCTGCTTCACGAAACGCCAGGATTCCCACAGCCAGTCCTGCAGCGCCTGCCGGTCGAGCCGGCGCCAGGCCAGCACGTGGATCGCGGCGAGGCACGCCGCCACGCCGAAGAACTTGCCGGTAAAGCCGATCTGCAGCACGCCCTCGGCCGGGCGGATCGCCAGCGCCGCCAGCAGCAGCGTCGCCCACACCAGCCCGAGGCTGGCCCGGGTCCAGCTAGTCACGCCGTTCTGGATGTTCTCCAGCCCGCGCCAGGCAGTAAAGCCGATGGCCCCGAGCAGGGCGATCAGCATCACCCCCTGCACCGACACGCCCTCCTCGCCGCGGCTGGCGTCGAAGGGCACCAGCCGGTCGAGCCAGGCCTGCCAGCTGGACGCCGCCGGTAGCGGCACGTCCAGATGGAACCACGTACCGGTGAGAAAGCCGAGCTTGAGGGTGCCCGCCAGCAGCAGCGCCACCCACAGCCCGAGAAACCACCCAGCCACGGGCCCGACGCCTTCGCTGCCGGCGGCGAACATCGCGCTGCCGGCCTGCTCGTGAGCGGCGTCGTCGGCCCGGAACAGCAGGGCCATGATGAGCCCGATGCCGATCCCGAAGATCAGCGACAGCACGAAGCGCGCCCCGGCCAGATCGACCCCGATCACCCCGCCGGTGTACGCCAGCGCCAGGATGTTGGCCGCCGGCGCAAAGAACAGGAAGGTGATCGCCGGCCCCAGCCCGGCGCCCTTCTTATAGATGCCGGCAAACAGCGGCACGATGGTGCACGAGCACACCGCCAGCAGCGAGCCGGCGGCCGCCGCGGCGGGATAGGAAACATGACGGGGAGAATTGCGCCCGAGAAAACGGGTGATGGTCTGCTGGGGGATCAGCGCCGACATGGCGCCGGCGATGAAGAAGGCCGGCAGCAGGCACAGCAGCACATGGGCGGCGAGGTAGGCGGCCAGATTGCCGGCACCACCGCGCAACACCGGCAGCAGCCATTCTGAGAGCACATCCATACGGCCTCCGGCCCCAGCGGGGCGGAACGTGATGAAGCCACTCTAGACCCGATCCGCCGCCGGCGCTTTGATACGCCGCAAGGGGCGCTCAGTGGTGGTGCTTGTGATCCATCGGCATCGGCGCGGCGGCGGTCAGGTCGCGCACCTCGGCCTTCACCTCGACGCGCTCGACCTTCTGGTCCTTGCCCTCGACCTTGAGGGTGATGGGCACCACATCGCCCTTGGCGAGGGGCTTCTTCAGGTCGATCAGCATCACGTGGTAGCTGCCGGGCTTGAGCTCCACCGGCTGGCCGGGCTTGATGTCGAGGCGCGGCACGGCGCGCATCTTCATCACGTTGTCGGCCATCACCATCTCGTGCAGTTCGACGATGTTGGCGGCCGGGCTCTCGACGCCCACCAGGCTCACGCCGCCCTTGCTGGAGAGCTGCATGAAGGCGCCGGTGGCCTTCTGGGCCGCGACGGTGCCGCGCACCCACGGGTTGGCGACCTCGATATCCGCGGCAAAGGCGGCGGTGGCACACAGGCCGGCCAGGGTGACAGCAACGGAACGGGCGATCAGGGCGGAAAGCTTCACGGGAGACTCCTTGAAATGAACGCCGCGAGCTTAACGCGGGCGGCCGCCGACGGGCCGGGAATGCGACCATTTGCCGCACGGATCTTTCGGGATGTGTCCGCCCGGGGCCGAAATCACATCCGCTTACAACACCACCGGCAACCCGGTGGCAGACCGACGATCATAGAAAGCGCCATCCACCACGAAGGAACCCCTGCCATGTTCAAGAAGCTCACCGCCCTGTATGCCCTCATCCGCAAGGACGCGCGCATCCTGTGGTACGCCCTGCGCCACCCGGCGCGGCCGGCCTGGCTGGTGCCCTCGGTGGCGCTGATCGGGCTGTACCTGCTGTCGCCGATCGACCTGATCCCCGACGTGCTGCCGGTGATCGGGCTGGTGGATGATTTCGTGCTGATTCCGCTGGTGATCGCCTGGCTGGTGAGCCGCCTGCCGGCCGAGCTGAAGCGGGGTTTTGCCGACGACGGACGCACCATCGACGTGGCGCCCGTTCGGCGCTGAACGCAGGCCGCACGTATCAGGCCGGATCTGCCGCAAGGCGATCCGGCCTTTTTGCGTCTAAGTCCAGGTAACGGTGGCCGCCAGCAGGTAGCCGGCGCCGTACACCGTCTTGATGAGCTTGGCGTGCTGGGGGTTTTCCTCGAAGCGTCGGCGCAGGCGCGAGATGCGCAGGTCGATGCTGCGATCCAGCGCCGACACGTCCCGCCCTTCGAGCAGCTGCTCGCGGGTGAGGATGTGGTTGGGGTGGGCCAGCAGCACGCCGAGCAGCTGGGCCTCGGCGGTGCTGAGGGTTTCCTGCTGGCCGCCGGGGCTCACCAAAGTGTTGCTGCCCGGCTCGAAACGCCAGCCGGCAAATTCGGCGATCCGTTGGGCTGGATCGGCCGGCAGCGTCACCTGCCCCGGATAACGGCGCAGGATCGAGCGCACCCGGGCGATCAGCTCGCGGGGCTCGAAGGGCTTGACCACGTAGTCGTCGGCGCCGAGCTCGAGGCCCATCACCCGGTCGTGGGTGTCGGCCCGGCCGGTGACCACCAGCAGGCCGCAGGTGTGCTTGCGGCGCAGCTGCTGGAGCACCGCCATGCCGTCCATGTCGGGCAGGCCCAGATCGAGCACCACCAGATCCGGCACCTGATGGCGCAGGCCGTGGAAGAAGGCCTCCGCGGTGCGGAACAGCTCGGTGCGGTAGCTGAACTTCTCGAGGGTGTCGGCGATCAGGCGCGCGATGGCCGCTTCGTCCTCGACGACGTAGATCAGCTCGGGTTTGCGGGTCTGGGCCATGGCAGCGAAGCTTGGCTCAAGCGGCGAGCGGACGCAAGGCAGCCAGCAGCTTGTCCCGCGAGAAAGGCTTGGCGAGCAGCGGCAGATCGCCGTCCATGCCCAGCTCGTGCTGGGATTCGGCGAAGCCGCTCATCAGCACCACCGGCAGATCGGGCCGGAAACGCCGCACGAAACGCGCCAGCGCCCGCCCGTCCATCGCGCCGGGCATCACCACGTCGGAGATCACCAGCGCGATGGCCGGGATGTTCTCGACCATGTCGGCGGCCTCGGCGCCGTTCTCGGCCTCGACCACCGCGCAGCCCAGCTCAGAGAGCTGCATCCGCACCACGGTGCGCACGTCCACGTCGTCCTCGGCGAGCAGCACCAGCTTGCCGGCCAGATCGGTCTCGGCCACCTCATGCCCCACCGGCAGGGCTTCGACCTCCTCGGCCTCGGCCAGCCGGGGCAGCAGCAGCGCCACCGTGGTGCCCCGTGCCTGCCGACTGCGGATGCGCACCCCGCCGCCCGACTGCTTGACGAAGCCATACACCATCGACATCCCCAGCCCGCTGCCCATGCCGAACTGCTTGGTGGTGAAGAAGGGCTCGAAGACCCGCGCCAGCGTGCTGCCGTCCATGCCCATGCCGTTGTCGGTGACGGCGATCTGCACGTAGTCGCCGGGGGGTACTTCGAGATCGGCCGCGGCGTGCACGTTGAGGTGCTCCAGCGAGGATTCGATGCGCAGCTCGCCACCGTTGGGCATCGCGTCGCGGGCGTTGAGGGCGAGGTTGAGGAGCGCGTTTTCAAGCTGGTGGGCGTCGACCATCGCCACCAGACACGGCTCGCGGCTGGCGGTGCTCACTGCGATGGTGCCGGGCAGCGAGCGGCGGATCAGCTTCGACATGCCCAGGATCAGCTCATTCACCTCCACCGGACGCGGCTCCAGCGGCTGGCGGCGGGCAAAGCCCAGTAGCCGGCGGATCAGCTCGGCGCCCCGGTTGGCGGCCTGCATGGCGGGCTCGACGAAGTTCTCGGTGAGCGGGTCGTTGGGGTGGTTTTCCTTCAGGGCCACCAGATTGCCGATCACCACCGTCAGCATGTTGTTGAAGTCGTGGGCGAGGCCGCCGGTGAGCTGGCCGATGGCTTCCATCTTCTGGGCCTGGGCCAGCGCGGCCTGGGTGCGGCGGCTCTCGGTGACATCCACCGAATGCACGTAGCAGCCGATCACCTCGCCGTCGGCGATGTCGGGCACCAGCGTGCTGCGGGCCTGGGCCGGCGTGCCGTCGCGGCCGGTGAGGGTGTATTCGTACGACACCCGCTCGCCCGCCAGCGCCCGGGATACATAGGGCGACACGATGGCGAAGACCTCCTGCCCGACCACGTCGCGGATCTGCCGGCCCTCGATCTCCGGCGCCGACCAGCCGAACCATTCGGCGTAGCCCTTGTTGGCGTAGCGGTAGGTCCAGTCGTGGTCGAAATACGCCACCGCCGCCGGGATCGCGTCGGTGATCTCCCGCAGGCGCTGCTCGCTGCGGCGCAGCGCGCCGGTGATGGCCTTGTTGGATTCGATGGCCGCGGTGAGCTCGGCGTTGGCGCGGGTCAGCGCGTCGGTGCGCAGGCGGATGTGCTCTTCCAGTTCGGCCTGATGGCGGGCAATCTGCTCCTGGCTGTGGCGCTGGCCGGTGATGTCGGTATAGACGGTGATGAAGCCCTGGTGCGGCAGCGGAAAGCCGCGGATCGACAGGATCTGCCCGTTGGGCCGCACCCGTTCGGTGACGTGGGGCTGGAAGCTCCGCGCGCGGGCCACCCGCTCGGCCACCTGCGCCGCCGGATCGCCCGGACCATAGTCGCCCCGCTCGGCGTTGTAGCGGATGAAATCCTCGAAATTGACGCCGGGCTTCGCCAGCGACTCGGGAAAGTCGAGCAGGCGCAGGAAGGTCGTGTTCCAGGCGACCATCCGCAAGTCTTCGTCGAACACCGTGACGCCCTGGTCGAGGAGATCCAGCCCCGCGCCCAGCATCTCCCGATAACGCCGGTCGAAGGACGGCGGCGTGTCGGCGCCCCGATCGTTTCCCCCATCCATCTGCTGCCCGCTCATCGCTGCTCCACTTCAATCACTTTCACTGATTCTAGCCAGCGTCCGGCCGCCCCGAGGCACCGGACATGATTGAGTACATTTTCACGAAACTTCCGACAAGTTTGTTTGCGAACCTTCCGTCCGATCCTCGGCAGTCCGGCCAGGAGATTCAGCGCGAGCGCGCGAGCACAAGAACGGAGACAGGTTCCCATGAAGATTCTCGTACCCATCAAGCGGGTCGTCGATTACAACGTCAAGATCCGCGTCAAGGCCGACCAGAGCGGCGTCGAGCTGGCCAACGTCAAGATGGCCATGAACCCCTTCGACGAGATCGCCGTTGAAGAAGCCGTCCGCCTGAAGGAAGCCGGCACTGCCACCGAAGTGGTCGCCGTCTCCGCCGGCGTCGCCCAGTGCCAGGAAACCCTGCGCACCGCCATGGCCATCGGCGCCGACCGGGGCATCCTCGTCGAATCCGACGCCGACCTGCAGCCCCTCGCCGTGGCCAAGCTCCTCAAGGCCCTCGTCGACAAGGAACAACCCAAGCTGGTGATCCTCGGCAAGCAGGCCATCGACGACGACTCCAACCAGACCGGCCAGATGCTCGCCGCGCTCCTCGGCTGGCCGCAAGCCACCTTCGCCTCCAAGGTCGAAGTGGCCGGCGACGGCGTGCGCGTGACCCGCGAAATCGACGGCGGCCTCGAAACCCTTGCCCTGCCGCTGCCGGCGGTCGTCACCACCGACCTGCGCCTCAACGAGCCGCGCTACGCCACGCTCCCCAACATCATGAAGGCCAAGAAGAAGCCGCTCGACACCGTCAAGCCGGCCGATCTGGGCGTGGATGTCACCCCGCGCCTCACCACCCTCAAGGTGGTCGAGCCCGCCGCCCGCAGCGCCGGCATCAAGGTGGCCGACGTGGCCCAGCTGGTCGAGAAGCTCAAGAACGAAGCCAAGGTGCTCTAAGCGCCTGAAGAACACGGAGACATAGAACATGCCCATCCTCGTCATCGCCGAACACGACAACGCCGCCCTGAAGGCCGCGACCCTCAACACCGTTGCCGCCGCTGCAAAGCTGGGCGCCGACATCGAAGTGCTGGTTGCCGGCAGCAGCTGCGGCGCCGCCGCCGAAGCCGCCGCCAAGCTGGCCGGTGTCGCCAAGGTCAAGGTGGCCGATGCCGCCGCCTACGCCGAACAGGGCGCCGAGAACCTCGCCGCGCTGCTGGTCGATGTGGTCAAGACCGGCGGCTACAGCCATGTGCTGGCCCCCGCCACCACCTTCGGCAAGAACGTCCTGCCGCGCGTTGCCGCGCTGCTGGATGTCGCCCAGATTTCCGACATCGTTGGCATCGAGTCCGCCGACACCTTCGTCCGTCCGATCTACGCCGGCAACGCGCTGGCCACCGTCAAGTCGGCCGACCCGGTGAAGGTCATCACCGTGCGCACCACCGCCTTCGACCCGGTTGCCCAAGGCGGCTCCGCCGCGGTCGAAGCGATCGCCGCCGGCCCGGATCTGGCCCAGAGCAAGCTGGTCGGCCGTGAGCTCACCAAGTCGGCCCGCCCCGAGCTGGGCGCCGCCAAGATCATCGTCTCGGGCGGCCGCGGCCTCGGCAGCGGCGACAACTACCGCGCCGTACTCGAACCCCTGGCCGACAAGCTCGGCGCCGCCATGGGCGCCTCCCGCGCCGCGGTGGATGCGGGCTTCGTGCCCAACGACTACCAGGTCGGCCAGACCGGCAAGATCGTCGCCCCGCAGCTGTACGTGGCGGTCGGCATCTCCGGCGCCATCCAGCATCTGGCGGGCATGAAGGATTCCAAGGTGATCGTCGCGATCAACAAGGACCCGGAAGCCCCGATCTTCCAGGTGGCCGACTACGGGCTCGTGGCCGATCTGTTCGAGACCGTGCCGCAGCTGGTTTCCGCCCTCTGATCGTGCGTCGGGCGTTTGCCCGACACCCCGGAATCTGATCGAAGCAACGGCGTCGGGCGAAGGCCCGACCTGCGCCACGCCGACGCCGCACTCAACCGAATTCGCAAGGAACCACCATGAGCACGTACATCGCCCCCGTGAAGGACATGCTGTTCAACATGAACGAGCTGGCCGGTCTTGAAGAGATCACCGGTCTGCCGGGCAACGAAGAAGTCTCCATCGACCTCGTCGAGGCCATCCTCGACGAAGCCGGCAAGTTCGCCTCCGAAGTCGTCGACCCGCTCAACGCCGTCGGCGACAAGCAGGGCAACAAGTGGAACAACGGCGTGGTGACCACCGCCGACGGCTTCAAGGAAGCCTATGCCACCTTCTGCGAGACCGGCTGGAACGGCATGCCCGCCTCCACCGAGTTCGGCGGCCAGGGCCTGCCGGTGACCGTGTCCACCGCGGTGCTCGAAATGTGGAAGTCGGCCAGCATCTCGTTCTCGCTGTGCCAGATGCTCACGCTGGGCGCGGTCGAAGCGATCGCCCACCACGGCTCCGACGAGCTGAAGGCCACCTTCCTGCCGAACATGGTCTCCGGCAAGTGGACCGGCACCATGAACCTCACCGAGCCCCAGGCCGGTTCCGACCTGGCCGCCATCCGCAGCAAGGCCGAGCCCCGCGGCGACGGCACCTACGCCATCACCGGCACCAAGATCTTCATCACCTGGGGTGAGCACGACATGGCCGAGAACATCGTCCACCTCGTGCTGGCCCGCCTGCCGGACGCGCCCCCGGGCGTGAAGGGCATCTCCCTGTTCATCGCGCCGAAGTTCCTGGTCAATGCCGACGGCAGCCTGGGCGAGCGCAACGACCTGATCTGCGCCTCCATCGAGCACAAGATGGGCATCCACGGCAGCGCCACCGCCGTCATGTCCTTCGGCGACAAGGGCGGCGCCATCGGCTACCTGGTCGGCGAGCCGAACCGCGGCCTCGAGTACATGTTCACGATGATGAACCACGCCCGCCTCAACGTGGGCCTGGAAGGCGTCGGCGTGTCCGAACGCAGCTACCAGCACGCCCTGGCTTACGCCCGTGACCGCATCCAGGGCCGCATCGTCGGCGACAAGTCCGGCGAGAAGAAGCCCATCCTGCATCACCCGGATGTGCGCCGCATGCTGATGGACATGAAGTCCCGCACCGAAGCCGGCCGCGCGCTGGCCTACTACGTGGCCGGCTGCATGGACCGCGCCCACAGCCACCCGGACGCCGACGTGCGCGCCGCCAACCAGCGCCGCCTCGAGCTGCTGACCCCGGTGGTCAAGGGCTGGTGCACCGAGAACGCCCAGGGCATCACCTGGAACGGCGTGCAGGTGCACGGCGGCATGGGCTTCATCGAAGAGACCGGCGCCGCCCAGTACATGCGTGACGCCCGCATCATCACCATCTACGAAGGCACCACCGCGATCCAGGCCAACGACCTCATCGGCCGCAAGACCGCCAAGGAAGGCGGCAAGAGCATGCAGCAGCTCCTCGCCGACATCGCCGAAACCGGCAGCGCCCTGCGCAACTCCGGCAACGCCCAGCTGAAGGCCATCGCCGATGCCCTGGGCAACGGCATCGCCGCGCTGGACGAAGCCACCAACTGGCTGCTCGCCAACTACGAAGCCACGCCCCAGGCCGCCCACGCCGGCTCGGTGCCCTTCCTCAAGCTTACCGGCATCGTGGTCGGCGGCTGGCTGATGGCCCGCTCCGCCGCCATCGCCGTCGAGCGCCTGGATGCCGCCGACGGCGACTTCTACAAGGCCAAGCTGGCCACCGCCGCCTACTTCGCCCAGCACGTGATCCCGGAAGCCAACAGCTACCGCGATGCCATCGTGAATGGCGCCGAGTCGGTGCTGGCCCTGGAAGAAGCCCTGTTCTAAGCACCACCTGCTGCCGGGCCGCCGCGCACGCCGCGGCCCGGCATGCCCTGACATCCTTTTGTCGGGCTGACGCCCGACCTACAAGCGAAACCTCCGGAGAGCAGTAATGACGCGTGAAGCGATGGAATACGACGTGGTGATCGTCGGCGCAGGCCCCTCTGGCCTGGCCGCCGCGATCCGCCTGAAGCAGCAGGCCGAGAAGGCCGGCCACGAGCTTTCGGTGTGCGTCGTCGAAAAGGGCTCCGAAGTGGGCGCGCACATCCTCTCCGGTGCCGTCATCGAGCCCCGCGCGCTGGCCGAGCTGTTCCCCGACTGGAAGGAGCGCGGCGCGCCCCTCAACACCCCGGTCACCGAAGATCACTTCTACTTCCTGTCCACCGAGAAGGCCTACAAGCTGCCCACGCCGCCCCAGATGCACAACGAGGGCAACTACATCGTCAGCCTGGGCAACGTGGTGCGCTGGCTGGGCCAGCAGGCCGAAGAGCTGGGCGTCGAGATCTACCCGGGCTTTGCCGCCGCCGAGGTGCTGTACCACGAGGACGGCTCGGTGAAGGGCATCGCCACCGGCGACATGGGCGTCGAGCGCAACGGCGAACCCGGCCCCAACTACCAGCAGGGCATCGAGCTCCACGCCCGTCAGACCGTCTTCTCCGAAGGCTGCCGCGGCTCCCTCACCAAGGGCCTGTTCACCCGCTTCAACCTGCGCGACGGCGCCGATCCGCAGACCTACGGCATCGGCATCAAGGAGCTGTGGGAAGTGCGCCCCGAAGTGCACAAACCCGGCCTCACCATGCACACCGTGGGCTGGCCGGTGTCCACCGACGTGTACGGCGGCTCCTTCCTGTATCACCTGGAGAACAACCAGGTGGCCGTCGGCTTCGTGGTCGGCCTCGACTACAGCAACCCCTACCTGTCGCCCTACGAGGAATTCCAGCGCTTCAAGACCCACCCGGAGATCCGCAAGGTCTTCGAGGGCGGGCGGCGCATCGCCTATGGCGCGCGGGCGCTCAACGAAGGCGGCTTCCAGTCGCTGCCCAAGCTGTCCTTCCCGGGTGGCGTGCTGATCGGCGACACCGCCGGCTTCCTCAACGTGCCCAAGGTCAAGGGCACCCACATGGCGATGAAGTCCGGCATCGTGGCCGCCGACGCCCTGTTCGCCCACCTCACCTTCGAGGGCCAGACCGGCACCGAGTGCATCGCCTACCCCGAGCAGCTCAAGCAGAGCTGGCTGTGGGACGAGCTGTACACCGTGCGCAACATCCGCCCGAGCTTCCGCTGGGGCCTGTGGGGTGGCATCGCCTACAGCGCCATCGACACCTTCCTGCTCAAGGGCCGCGCCCCGTGGACGCTGCGTCACCACGACGACCACACCCAGCTCAAGAAGGCCGCCGACTGCCAGCCGATCGTCTATCCCAAGCCCGACGGCAAGATCAGCTTCGACCGCCTCTCGTCGGTGTTCATCTCGGCCACCAACCACGTGGAAGAGCAGCCCTGCCACCTGCGCCTGAAGGACGCCTCGGTGCCGGTGAGCGTGAACCTCGCCCTCTACGCCGCGCCCGAGACCCGCTACTGCCCGGCCGGCGTGTACGAAATCGTCGAAGACCCGAGCGGCCCGCGCATGCAGATCAACGCGCAGAACTGCCTGCACTGCAAGACCTGCGACATCAAGGACCCGACCCAGAACATCAACTGGGCCGTGCCCGAAGGTGGCGGCGGGCCCAACTACCCGAACATGTAAGCAATAACCACGGCAAGACCGGGGGAGAACAGCACTCACCCCGTAACAACAACCACAACCTGAAAAACCCGCCGAATTCAAGGAGGAATCATGTCGGCAGACATCTACAAGAAGGTACGTGCGAACCCCAAGTTCGCCGAACTCGAAGGAAAGCGCAGTCGTTTTGCGCTGCTCCTCACCGCCATCGTGATGGCCAGCTACTACGGGATGATGATGATCGTCGCCTTCGCGCCCGAGGTCATGCGCACCCCCATCTCGACCGGCTCCACCCTGACCATCGGCGTGCCCATCGGCGCCGCCATCATCATCGGTTCCTGGCTGCTGACCGGCTGGTTCGTCAACCGCTCCAACGGCGAGTTCGACACCATCAACAACGAGATCGTCCGGGAGGCCACCAAGTGATCCAGCGCAAACACCTCCTCGCCGCCCTCGCGGCCACCCTCGTCGGTGGCGCAGCGCTGGCCGCCGACGCCATGGGCGCCGCCCAGAAGCAGCCCCTCAACCTCACCGCCATCGGGATGTTCTTCATCTTCGTGGTGGCCACGATGGGCATCACCTACTGGGCCGCCAGCCGGACCAAATCCACCGCCGACTTCTACACTGCCGGCGGCGGCATCACCGGCTTCCAGAACGGCCTCGCGATTGCCGGCGACTACATGTCCGCCGCCACCCTGCTGGGCCTCTCGGCGATGACCTTCGCCAAAGGCCTCGACGGCTTCATCTACGCCATCGGCTTCTTCGTCGGCTGGCCGGTGATCCTGTTCCTGATGGCCGAGCGCCTGCGCAACCTGGGCAAGTTCACCTTCGCCGACATCGCCTCCTACCGCCTCGAGCAGGGCACCATCCGCACCTTCGCGGCCTTCGGCTCGCTCACCGTGGTGTGCTTCTACCTGATCGTGCAGATGGTCGGCGCCGGCCAGCTCATCAAGCTGCTGTTCGGCCTCGACTACGCCACCGCAGTGGTCGTGGTGGGCGTGCTGATGGTGATCTACGTCACCTTCGGCGGCATGATCGCCACCACCTGGGTGCAGATCATCAAGGCCTGCCTGATGCTCTTCGGCGGCACCGTGCTGCTCTTCCTGTCCCTCAGCCAGTTCGGCTTCAGCCTCGAAACTGCGGCCCAGAAGGCGGTTGAAGTGCACAAGGACGGCATCAAGATCATGGGCACCGGCTCGCTGATGGCCGACCCGATCACCGCCGTGTCCCTGTCGCTGGGTCTCGTGTTCGGCACCGCCGGCCTGCCCCACATCATGATGCGCTTCTTCACCGTGCCGAACGCCAAGGAAGCCCGCAAGAGCGTGTTCGTGGCCAGCGGCTGCATCGGCTACTTCTTCATGGTGGTGTGCGCCCTGGGCCTGATGGCCATCGTGATCGTCGGCCAGAACCCCGACTTCTACGAAGGCGGCAACATCGGCGGCAAGCTGATCGGCGGCGGCAACATGCCGGTGATGCACCTGTCCAAGGCCGTTGGCGGCAACCTGTTCCTGGGCTTCATGTCGGCGGTTGCGTTCGCCACCATCCTGGCCGTGGTTTCCGGTCTGGCTCTGGCCGGCGCCTCCTCCATCGCCCACGACATCTACGCTCGTGTGATCCGCAAGGGCTCCGCCAGCGAAGCCGAAGAGATGCGTGTCTCCAAGCTGTCCACCATCGCCCTGGGCGTGGTTGCCGTGCTGCTGGGCATCATGTTCGAGAAGCAGAACATCGCCTTCCTCGTCGGCCTGACCTTCGGCATCGCCGCCTCGACCAACTTCCCGATCCTGATCCTGTCGATGTACTGGCGGGGCCTGACCACCCGCGGCGCACTCCTTGGCGGCCTCATCGGCCTGATCTCGGCGGTGAGCTTCGTGGTGCTGTCCAAGGCCGTGTGGGTGGTGGTGCTGGGCAATGCCACGCCGATCTTCCCGTACGAACAACCGGCCCTGTTCTCGATGCCGCTGGCCTTCTTCTTCACCTGGCTGTTCTCGGTGACCGACACCAGCGCCCGCTCCAAGATCGACAAGGCGGGTTACGACGACCAGTACGTCCGCTCCCAGACCGGTATCGGTGCCGCTTCGGCGAGCTCCCACTGAACACGGTCGGGCGCTCCGGCGCCCGACTACAACGAGTGTCTTCTCTTCTCCCTCCCAGGAGATTTTCACGGCGCCCCGCAAGGGCGCCGTTTTTTTGTCTACCCCTGCCAGCCTGAGCTGACCAGGCAGCGCAGCGCGTTTTGCTCAGCCGCTTCAACCGCGCCGGACGGATACCTCACTCTGCCCCGGCGCAATCATCACACTGACAAAAAAATACCTCACTCACCCGGTAAAACATGATGTCGACGCCCGCGTGGTCAATACACCGGCGTCGACATTGAATACGCGGACGCGAGATATCAATTCCACCGGCGGCGTGGTCTTCGCACTGGCACCGGATATCAATATCACCTCGCGACATTTCATCACGCAGGCACCAGACATCAATGTCGACGTCCGCGCGATCAATACACCGACGTCGATATTGAATACGCAGGGGCGAGTGATCACCACGCCAAGACCGACATGAGCCGCATCGCGACCGAGATCGTCGGCAAACACGGTCGAAGTGCAGGCGCGCACGCGTCACCGCCTGTCCAGCGAGGCCGATTGGCGCAGCCCGCGGAGCGGCAGGACGCCCTCCCCCCCCGGGCCACCACGCGGAGGGGCGATTGAACGGACGGGCAGCCGCGCCCACGCAGCCCGGACGAACACGCAAGAGCACGCCTGGTAGACGCAACAAACCCCGGTCGCCTTGCGGCGAACCGGGGTTTGTCATCTCCGGGCCGACCGGATCAGCGATCCGGCCGGTGGATTCAGGGCTTAGTGACCAGAAGCACCAGATGCACCGATACCGGTTTCGGAACGGATCAGCTGGGCAGCAAAGTCAGCACGTTCCTGCTGGGCGTTCGGGCTGCGGTCGAGCAGCGAGAAGATCCAGATACCCACGAAGCCGATGGTCATGGAGAACAGGGCCGGCGAGGTGTAGGGGAACGGAGCGGAACCCTTCGGGTTACCCAGGGTGGCAACCCACACCGAGTCGGACAGGACGGTCATCACCACGGCGCTGAGCAGGCCGAGGAAACCACCGATCACCGCACCCTTGGTGGTGCAGTCCTTCCACAGCACGCTCATGAAGAGCACCGGGAAGTTGGCCGAAGCGGCGATGGCGAAGGCCAGGGACACCATGAAGGCGATGTTCTGCTTTTCGAAGGCGATACCCAGGACAACCGCGATCACACCCAGGACGATGGTGGTGATACGGGAGACACGCAGCTCGGCGGCGGAGTCGGCATTGCCCTTCTTGAACACGGTGGCGTACAAGTCGTGGGACACGGCGGAAGCACCGGACAGGGTCAGACCGGCAACCACGGCCAGGATGGTGGCGAACGCAACCGCGGAGATGAAGCCGAGGAAGATGTTGCCGCCAACGGCGTTGGCCAGGTGGATTGCCGCCATGTTGCCGCCGCCCTTCAGGACACCCTTGGCATCCAGGAAGGTGGGGTCGGTCAGCACGAAGCAGATGGCGCCAAAGCCGATCACGAAGGTCAGGATGTAGAAGTAGCCGATCCAGACAGTCGCCCAGCCCACGGACTTACGGGCTTCCTTGGCATCCGGCACGGTGAAGAAGCGCATCAGGATGTGCGGGAGACCAGCGGTACCGAACATCAGCGCCATACCGAAGGAGATGGCGGAGATCGGATCCTTCACGAAGGAGCCCGGGCCCATGATGGAGTCGCCCTTCTTGGCGGCCATCGCGGCGGTCACTTCGGCCACATCCTTGCCGGAGGCGGCAGCGGCGGTCGCGGCATCGGCGATCAGCTTGGCGTCCTTGGCGGCGAGGGCGGTCTTGATCTCGACAGCCTTGGCGAACATCGCTTCCGGGCTGAAACCGAACTTGACGAGCACCATGAACGCCATGAACGACGCACCGGCCAGCAGCAGCACGGCCTTGATGATCTGCACCCAGGTGGTGGCGGTCATGCCACCGAAGAGCACATAAACCATCATCAGCGCGCCAACGATCACCACAGCCATCCAGTACTCGAGGCCGAAGAGCAGCTTGATCAGCTGACCGGCACCGACCATCTGGGCGATGAGGTAGAAGGCCACCACGACCAGCGTGCCGGAAGCAGCAAAGGCACGGATCGGGGTCTGCTGGAAGCGGTAACCGGCCACGTCGGCGAAGGTGAATTTGCCGAGGTTGCGCAGACGCTCTGCCATCAGGAAGGTGATGACCGGCCAGCCCACGAGGAAGCCGATCGCAAAGATCAGGCCGTCGTAGCCGTTGGCCATCACCGCGGCGGAAATACCCAGGAAGGACGCGGCAGACATGTAGTCGCCGGCGATCGCCAGGCCGTTCTGGAAGCCGGTGATGCCACCCCCGGCGGTGTAGAAGTCGGCAGCCGACTTGGTCTTGGAAGCGGCCCACTTGGTGATCATCATCGTGCCGGCAACGAAGATGCCGAACATGATGATCGCGGTCCAGTTGGTGGCCTGCTTTTCGGCCTGACCGAGGTCGGCACCGGCAGCCAGGGCGGCACCGGAAGCCAGCACCGCCAGGAGGCCAAGGATAAGTTTGGAAGTACGCATCACTTGGTTGCCTCCTTGATGACCTGAGCCTTCAGATCGTCGAATTCGGTATTGGCACGACGGATGTAAATGCCGGTAATGATGATGGTGAACAGGATCACGCCAACGCCGATGGGGATACCCACCGACATCACGCCCGCGCCGGTCTTCTGGGCGAGGAACTCCTTGTTGAAGGCCACCAGCAGGATGTAGCCGTAGTAAACAATCATCATCAACGCAGTCATGATCCAGCCGTATGAATTGCGTTTCGAGACCAGCTCCTGGTACTTCGGATTTGCCCGGATGCGGTCGCCGAGGTCGTCTCTCATGTCTTTCTCCTCCTCTTCGAATTAACCTTGCTGGGCACCGTGGGGCGCCCTAAGGGTGATCGCAAGTTACCGGCGCAGACTTACGGTGAACTTACGTTCGCTTACAGCTGAGAAATCGCCTTAACAAGGAGCAAGAAGCACGCACAGAAAAAGAAAATCCCCGCCGGACGGATTTCGCGGGGCGGGGATCTGGCGCGTGGACAGCAAAAAGCCCGGCATGGGCCGGGCTTCTGGGATGCGTCCGGAACAGCGTTGCCGCGTTCCGCAGCCCGGCTCCCGCCGGGCTGGTATCGACCGGGACTTAGGCCACCGGAACGATGTTGGCGGCCTGCTGGCCCTTCGGGCCGGTGACCACGTCGAAGGTCACGCGCTGGCCTTCAGTCAGGGTCTTGAAACCCTTGGACTGGATGGCGGAGAAGTGAGCGAACAGATCGTCACCGCCGTTTTCCGGGGTGATGAAACCGAAGCCCTTGGAATCGTTGAACCACTTCACGGTACCTGCTGCCATGATGAATATCCTTGAAAAAACGTTAAAACAGGGTTTTCCCCCTGGGAAGGGCGAAACTCAAGACGGCGGGGTGATGAAGGAAAGACTGCCGCAGGGCTGCGGGTACTGAACCAGACAACAACAACACTACTTGAAGATCGCGAGGTCGGACTGTGCACTGTATCGGCCACTAATGCAAACACTATTTTCGAAAACATGCCCGAAAGCCCGAAAAAATGTCAAAAAGGCGGGCTGCGACAATCCACCGCACACCGTCCGGCGCCTTCAGCGCGAGGCCTGGCGCCCGCTTCGGCGATAATCCGCCGACACGTTTTCCTCCCCCAGGCACACCGCCATGCCCTCACCCGCCAGCCCCACCGATGCCCTGCGCCGCCTGATCGGCCTGCGCTGGCTGTCCATCGGGACGATGCTGGGCGTGCTGCTCTTCGTGCCCTGGCTCCTCGACATTCCCCTCCCCGGCGCCGCCCTGCTCCCGGTGGCGGTCACGCTGATCGCGATCAACGGCCTGTCGATGCTGCGCGCCGCCCGCATCAGTGCGATCCACCCTGCCGAACTCTTCGCCCAGCTGTGCATCGAGCTGGCCGCCTGGAGCGCCTTCCTGTACTTCACTGGCGGCGCCACCAACCCGTTGATTTCGCTGCTGTTGCCGCTGGTCGCGATCGGCGCGGCGATCCTCCCCGGACGGTGGGCATGGCTGCTTGCGGTGCTGGCCGTGGTGGCCTATTCGGTGCTGTGGGATTTCAACGAGCAGCTCGACATCTACGACTCGGGCCTGGCCGTGCATTGGCATCTGGCCGGCATGTGGCTCACCTTCGCCCTCTCGGCCGGCGTGATCGTGTGGTACGTGGTGCGCATGACCGCCGCCATCCGTCGCCGCGACCAGGCGCTGGCCGAGGCCCGCGAGTCCAGCCTGCGCAGCGAGCGCATCGTCGCCCTGGGCAACCTCGCCGCCGGCGCCGCTCACGAGCTCGGCACACCGCTGGGCACGATGGCCATCGTCGCAGGCGAACTCGCCCGCAACCCGGGCCTCGACGACGACACCCGGGCCGACGCCGAGATCCTCCTCACCCAGATCGCCCACTGCAAGACGATCCTCGGCGGGCTCACCCTGCGCGCCGGCAGCCTGCGCGCCGAAGGTGGCTCCACCATGGCTGCCGATGCCTGGCTCGCCGGCATCATCGAGCGCTGGCGCAGCCAGCGGCCCCACGTGCCGCTGGCCACCCGTATCGACTGCGGCGATCCCGCCCCCACGCTGGTGGCCGACACAACCCTCGAACAGGCCATCCACAACCTCATCAACAACGCCGCCGACGCCGATCCGGCGGGCATCGAATGCGAAGCGGGCATCGACGGCGCCGAGCTCGTCATCCGGGTCCTCGACCGCGGCCCCGGCATGCCCGTCGACGAAGCCGCTCCGCGCAGCCCTGGCCAGGGCCTGGGCATTGGCCTGCTGCTGGCCGGCAGCGCCGCCGAACGCTGCGGCGGCAGCATCCGCTTCGCGCCCCGCCCCGGCGGCGGCACCATCGCCACCCTCAGCCTTCCTCTTGCCAACCTCCAGCCATGAACGCCCAGGACGCCCCCCACATCCTCGTCATCGACGACGACCCCGTCTTCAACCGCGTGCTCACCCGCGCCCTCGGCCAGCGCGGCTTCACGGTGTTCGGCGCTGCCGATCCCGAGAGCGCCCTCGGCCTCGCCCGCGAGCACGAGCCCGAATACGTGGTCCTCGACCTCAACATCGCCGGCAGCTCCGGCCTGCGCCTCATCGAGCCGCTGCTGGCGGTCAATCCCGACTGCCGCATCCTGGTGCTGACCGGCTACGCCAGCATCGCCACCACCGTCGACGCGATCAAGCTCGGCGCCACCCAGTACCTCGCCAAGCCAGCCGACGTGGATGCGATCCTGAAGGCGCTCTCGGCCACCGAGGTGGTCATCGACGACACGCCCTCGGCGGCGCCGATGTCGGTAGACCGGCTTGAATGGGAGCACATCCAGCGGGTGCTCAGCGAGAACGACGGAAACATCTCCGCCACGGCGCGTGCGCTTAAAATGCACCGACGCACCCTGCAACGGAAACTGGCCAAACGGCCGGTCAAGGAATGAAAGACAGCCACGACTCCACCGACCGCACCCGCCTCGACAAATGGCTGTGGGCGGCCCGCTTCTTCAAGCATCGCACCCTCGCCACCGACGCCGTCGAAGGCGGCAAGGTGCAACTCAACGGCATCCGTGTGAAGCCGGCAAAAGACGTGAAGATCGGCGATCGCGTCGAGATTCAGCAGGCAGAGGCACGCTTTACGGTGATCGTCACCGGCATCGCCGAGAAGCGCGGCAGCGCCACGGTCGCCCAGACGCTCTACGCCGAAACGCCCGAAAGCATCGCCGCCCGCGAAACCGCGCGGGAAGAACGCAAGTTCGCCGCCACGCCCGGCGCGGATCTCCACGGCCGCCCCACCAAGCGCGACCGCCGGCTGATCGGGCGCTTCAACAGCGGCGGCTGAACGCCCCGCTACAGCGCCATCGCTAGCGCCAGCGGCAGGAAGGCCACCGCCAGCACGTTGCCGATCAGCACCATCGAGGCCACCTTCTCCGGCTCCTGGTGGTAGCGCTCGGCAAACATGTAGTTGAGCACCGCCGGCGGCAGCGCGCCGAACACCAGCAGCAGCGCCCGCTCCCGCTCGGGCAGCGGCACCAGCCAGATCAGCACCACCGACAGCGCCATGCCGATCAGCGGCCGCGCCACCGCGCCGGTCACCCCGAGCTGGATCGCCGAGATGCGCGACTCGCTGATCCGCACCCCCAGCGCAAACAGCATCAGCGGAATCGAGATGTCGCCGAGCATCTTGATCGCCAGCATCGCCGGCTGCCACACCTCGATGCCGGCAATGCCCACCGCCAGCCCCGCCAGCGTGGCCAGCACCGACGGCACGCGCCACACGCTCGCGAGCCGCGCGTGGTGATCGAGATACCAGGCACCAAAGGTGAAGTGGATGAGGTTCGACACCATGAACATCACCACCGCCGGCGCCAGCGCCTCCTCGCCAAAGGCCAGCACCGCCAGGGGCAGGCCGAGGTTGCCGCAGTTGTTGAACATCATCGGCGGCACGAAGGTGCGCGGCGCCACGCCAATCATCCGCGCCACGCCCCAGCCCAGCAGCCCCGAGCCCACCACCGCCACCGTGGTCGCCCCCAGCAGCGGCAGGAACTGCATGATGTGGAAGGATTTGTTGGCCAGCGCGCCGAACACCAGCGCCGGCACGAACACATCCATGTTGAGCTTGTTGGCCTGGGACAGATCCGGCTTCGCCCGCCGGCCGACCAGAAAGCCGACCGCGGTGATGGCGAAGAGCGGAAACAGGATGGAGACGATGCGCAGGAGCATGGCGTTCAGGTGACGAGTTCTGGGGAGGAATCGGCGCCACTCTCCGGCGACGCTCGCCCGACGGTATACGCCATCCAACCTGTGAAATAAATGAGGGGCTACCCCGGTAGCCCCTCATTCGACAGCATCCGGATGAGCCCGGCGCAGCCTTACAGCACGTAGCGCGCCAGGTCTTCCCGCTGGGCCAGCACCTCGAGACGCCCGTCCACATAGGCAGCGTCGATGGTGACGGTCTGCTCGCCGGCCTTGCCGGCCTCGAAGGCCAGCTCTTCCAGCAGCTTTTCCATCACGGTGTACAGCCGACGGGCGCCGATGTTCTCGGTCTTCTCATTGACCTGGAAGGCGATCTCGGCGAGTCGACGAATGCCGTCCGGCGCGAACTGCAGGGTCACGCCGTCGGTGGCGAGCAGCGCCTCGTACTGGCGCGTCAGGCAGGCGTCGGTCTGGGTGAGGATGCGCTCGAAATCCTCGACGGAGAGGGATTCCAGCTCCACCCGGATCGGGAAACGGCCCTGCAGCTCGGGGATCAGGTCGGACGGGCGCGACAGGTGGAAGGCGCCGCTGGCGATGAACAGGATGTGGTCGGTCTTGACCATCCCGTACTTGGTGCTGATCGTCGTGCCTTCGACGAGCGGCAGCAGGTCGCGCTGCACACCCTGGCGGGACACATCGGCGCCGTGGCTGTCGGAGCGCGTGGCGATCTTGTCGATCTCGTCGAGGAACACGATGCCGTTCTGCTCGACCATGCGCAGCGCCTCGAGCTTCAGCTCCTCGTCGTTCACCAGCTTGGCGGCTTCCTCGTCGGCGAGGAGCTTCATGGCCTCGCTGATCTTCAGCTTGCGGGATTTCTTCTTCCCGCCGCCCATGTTCTGGAACATGCTCTGGAGCTGGCCGGTGAGCTCTTCCATGCCCGGAGGCGCGAGGATCTCGGCGCTCATGCCCGGCACCGCCACCTCGATCTCGACTTCCTTGTCGTCCAGCTCGCCCTCGCGCAGCTTCTTGCGGAATTTCTGGCGGGTGGCGTTATCTTCCGGCGTGGCCGGCTCGGCGCCGAAGCCCACCGTCGGCCGGGCCGGCGGCAAGAGAATGTCGAGCACGCGGTCTTCGGCGGCGTCCATCGCCCGGTCGCGGCACTTCTTCATGGCCTGCTCACGGTGGCTCTTGATGGCGATTTCCACCAGGTCGCGGATGATCGTGTCCACGTCGCGCCCCACATAGCCCACCTCGGTGAACTTGGTCGCCTCGATCTTGATGAAGGGCGCGTTGGCGAGCCGCGCCAGACGGCGGGCGATCTCGGTCTTGCCGACGCCGGTCGGGCCGATCATCAGGATGTTCTTGGGGGTGATCTCGCTCTTCAGCGGCTCGACCACCTGGGCGCGCCGCCAGCGGTTGCGCAGCGCCACGGCCACGGCCCTCTTGGCCTTGCCCTGGCCGACGATGTGCTTGTCGAGTTCGGAGACGATCTCCGGAGGCGTCATCTGGGTCATTTGGGCACCCTTGGCGCTACGCGCTTTCCCGCCAGGCGGGAGCTTTCGCCCTTAAGGCGGCTTTGCGGACTCATGGCTTCAGCACCTCGATGGTGTGGCATTGGTTGGTGTAGATGCACAGATCGCCGGCGATGGTGAGGGACTTCTTGATCACATCTTCGGGGGCGAGCTCGGTGTTCTCGATGAGCGCGCGGGCCGCCGACTGGGCGTAGGCCCCGCCAGAGCCGATCGCCACGATGCCCTGCTCGGGCTCCAGCACGTCGCCGTTGCCGGTGATGATCAGCGAGTTGTCGAGATCGGCCACCGCCAGCATCGCCTCCAGGCGGCGCAGGGCGCGGTCGGTGCGCCAGTCCTTGGCGAGCTCGACGGCGCTGCGCACGAGGTTGCCCTGGTGCTTCTCGAGCTTGGCCTCGAAGCGCTCGAAGAGGGTGAAGGCATCGGCCGTGCCGCCGGCGAAACCGGCCAGGATGCGATCCTGATAGAGCTTGCGCACCTTGCGGGCGCTGGCCTTGATGACGATGTTGCCGAGGGTGACCTGGCCGTCGCCGCCGAGGGCTACGTGCCGGCCGCGCCGGACCGAGAGAATGGTGGTGCCGTGGTATTGTTCCATCGCAGGGATGTGGGGACGAAAAAACGGATTACAAGCCCACTCCGCCCACGGCGGAAACAGCGTGATTTCGCGGCGTCACGACGCCCGGGAGTGGAACGGAATCAGCCGAAAAAAGCGCTGCGGACGAGGCAGGAAGGCTCAGCTGTGAAGCTCGATCCGGGCCACCTGATGAAGGCCCATCACCTGCATCAGCGCCGCGACCATCGAATTGACGCCGGTCAGCACGATCAGCCGCCCCTGGTTGTGGAGCTGGGAGATGATGTTGAACAGCATGCCGGCAGAGACGAAATCCATCCGCCGCAGCCGGCTGCAATCCACCTCGACCATCGTCTTGTCGGCGGCGAAACCGGTGATCTTGCGCAGCGTGTCGGTGTTGGGGCCGATGATCTCGCCTTCGAGCACATAGGTGCGGGCAGCGGTGGCGAGGGGCTCGGCGCCGGTCTGGCTGGCCGTGACCGCCAGGGGCGGCTCCCAAGACGGCGGCGACTCTTCGAAAGTCATCGCGTAATCGACCGCAAGCTCCTCGAAGCGATCCTGCTGATCGGTGTATTGCAGCACCTCGAGCAGGAGCAGCCACAGGGACTGGTTGGCGCGCTTGCCGGAAGTCACCAGGCCACTCAGCAGATTGACGAGATGGATCGCGCCGCCCAGCGACAGCCGGACCTTGGCCCGGCGCAGGCCGCGCACCGCACGCAGCAACAGCTCGGCTCCGGCGTCATCGACACCGCTGAGGCGGGCAAGATCGATGCGCAGGGCACCGGCGCGCATCGCGATCTGGATCAACTGGGCAAACTGGGCGGCAGCCTGACCGCCGAGATGACCGGACAGGTTGATCGTCTGTACCTTTGGCTCGTTACTGACCCGGGCCGACGGGGACGACAGATCGCGCCAGGCCGGGGGCGAGCGCTCGAACTCGGTGGCAAACCCGAGGCTGAGGGCCTCGAAACGCTCCCGCTGGCCGGTCAGGCGCATCAGGTCAAGGAGCATCTGCCAGAGGTTGAAGCGGGCATCGGCATTGATGGTGCCCTCTAGCGCGTGCTCGAGCACGCTGCGGGCTTCGTCATCGCCGCCGTGGGCAAACAGGATGGCGGCTTCTTCGGCCGGCGGAGCCATCTCGTCGACGCCCTCTTCCACGTGCACCTTGTCGGCACACTGGGCGAGGATGCGCTTGAGATCACCGCCGGCGATCGTGAAATCGAGGGTCGAACTCTCGCTGCGGACGTTGCCGCCACGCGGCAGCCCGTTCAATGACAACTGGGCGCTGCCGGAGCTGGAAGCGCTCCGGGAACGGGGTGCAGTAGTTCCGGCAGGTGCAGGCTTCTTGCCGAAAAAAGGTAGCACCACTCCCATACCCTCCAAGTTACTTTTTTACGATTGACTAGGATATCACTCTACAAAGCGGGGGCTCCGTGATTTACATCCTGTCGAATTTCACGCCCATCACCAAAACGAGCACCACGAACAGCACCGCACAAACCGGCCCGAAAGGTTGATCAAAACCCAGCGACACCGCAAACGCAACGCAGTACCCCGCCATTCCGATGACAGCCGAGAGCACCAGGCCCGATCGCCAGCCCCGGCCAAAACGGCAGGCCAGGAGCGGCGGCACGAAGACCAGCGCGAAGGCCGCCATCACCCCCAGGCTGACCGTCGCCAGCGCCACCGCAAGGCTGGCCAGCAGGTCGAAGAGCATCAGCCGTGGCCGCTCGTTGCGCCCCCGGGCCCGGTAGAACTCCGGAAAGAAGCGCGCCAGCAGCAGCGGCCGGGACAGCCAGGCCAGCAGCGGCACGCTCGCCGCCACGGCCAGCGCGGCGGCCACCAGATGGCCTTCGCCAGTGAAATATAGCTGACCGTCGAAGAGTGCGTGGCCGGCCTGTTCGGCCAGCGGATGATTGGCCACCAGCAGCACCCCGGCACCCCAGGCGAGGAGCATCATCAGCGCGTAGGCGCCGGCCCCCGCTCGCGCGGCGACGCCTTTCACCAGCGCCGCCACCACGGCCGCCAGCAGGCCGCCGGCGATCATCGGCCAGTCGGCCACCATCGCCAGCAGCGCCCCGGCCGACGCCATCTGGGCAAAGGCCAGCGCCGCCAGCCATTCGTCCCGCAGGCGCAGGTACATGCCCACCAGCGGCAGCAGGCCAGCCAGCAGCAGGCCGGTGAAGAACGGCACCCGGAACAGCGGATCGAAGAGCAGATCGAAGCTCATGCGGGCGACTCCTCCCCCACGCTCACCACCCGGGTGCACACCTGGTCGATGAAACTGTGATCGTGGGAGACGATCACGATGCCCTGCGCCGCGTGGGCGTGGCCCAGCCAGTCCGACAGAAAAGCCACGCCGGCCTTGTCGAGGTTGTTGGTGGGCTCGTCCAGCAGGATCAGATCGGCCGGCGCGGCCAGGCAGGCCCACAGGCGCAGGAACTGCAGCTGCCCGCCGGAGAGCCGGTCGAGCCGCTCGTCGATCCGGCCCGACAGCCACGCCGGCAGGCCGTCGGTCGTGGCGCCGGTGAGGCGCAGCAGCTCGCGACCGGTCAGCGGAATGCCGCGCAGGTCGTCAAAGCCCTGGGCCTGATGGGAGATCGCCAGCCCCGGCGCCTTCTCCACCGAGCCGCCGAACACCCGCACGCCGCCCCACAGCGCCTTGAGCAGCGTGGATTTGCCGGCGCCGTTGGGCCCCGCGAGGCCGAGGATCTCGCCCCGGTGCACCGCAAAATCCAGCGGCCCGGCCACCGGCGCGGCATAGCCGGCCACCAGCCCGCTGGCGCGGATCAGGAATCCGGCCATGCCGCGCCCCCTTACTTCACCCCGGCGAGCAGGCGCCGGACGGTGTCGTCGAACAGCCCGAACAGGTCGGACGCCTCACTCGAACCGCCTACCGTATAGGGCAGCACGACCACCGGGATCTTCGCCCGCTCGGCCATCCAGTCCGACGACGTGGGCCGGGCGTAGGCCGGGCGCAGGATCATCTTCGCCGGCGTGGCCTTCTGGCGTTCCAGCAGGCCGGCGAGTTGGGCACTGCCCGCCTCGACGCCCGGCTTGGGCTCCAGCGCGCCCAGCTCCTTCAGGCCCAGCCAGGCCGACAGGTACGGAAAGCCCTTGTGCTGCACCCACACCGGCACGCCCCTGAGCGGCGCGGCGGCCTGCTCCCAGCGCCCCATCGCCGCCTTCCAGCGCTCGGCGAAGCGCGCGAAGCCGGCCTTGTAGGCGGCGGCGTTCGGTGCGTCCACCTGGGCCAACCGGGCCGTCAGGGCCTCGCCCACCGCCAGGATGTTGCGCGGGTCGAGCTGGACGTGGGGATTGCCGCCGGGATGCACGTCGCCGTCCGCCCGGTCGAGGCGGGCAGGCACTTCCAGCAGGCGCACCGCCGAGGTCGCCTCGAAGTAGCCCGGCTGCCCCGGCTGGATCGCCGGATTGCCGGACTCCCGCAGCACCAGCGGCAACCAGCCGATCTCCAGGTCGGCGCCGGTGGCCACCACCAGCTGGCTGCTCCGCGCCCGGGCGATCAGCGACGGACGCGCCTCGATGCGGTGGGGGTCCTGAAGGGCGGTGGTGGCCGACAGCACATTGACCTTGTCGCCCCCGATCTCCTTCGCCAGTGCCGCCCACTCGGGCACCGTGGCAAACACATTGACGGACGCCGCAGCCGGCAGGGCCGGCAGCAGCACGCACAGCAGCGCGACGACGCGCAGGATCAACTTGTCGATCATCTTCCGGCTCCTCAGAACTTGAGAGCACCGTGGGCGCCAAGGCTCATCACGTACTGCAGCCACACCTGGTTGTCGGACTCGCCGCTGCGCGACTTGTCGCGCGCCACCTGCAGGCGCAGGCGCGAGAACTCCGACGGCGACCAATCCACCATCGCCGACTGGCGCGTCGGGTCGTAGCCGGACAAGATCGGCAGCTCGGCGCTGGTCAGGCCGCCCAGATCGACGTTGCCCGAGCGCAGCCAGTCGCCGCGCACGCCCACCCGCCAGCGCGGCATGAACTGATACACCGCCTGCAGGTAGGCGCCCGACTGGCGCAGCCGTGCCGCGTAGTCGTTGCCGTCGCCGCCGTAGTTGATCGAACCCGACTCGGTGCGGCGCAGGTATTCGCCCTGCAGCTTGAAGTAGGTGTCGCGGCTGTTGCCACCCGGCGCCCACTTGTAGATGAAATCGGCGATCCACGTCTGGCTGCGCCCCGAGAAGGCATTGGTGAAGCCGCCATCCTCGAAGGCCCGCTCCTGGGGATGGGTGCGCACGTGGGACAGGCCCGCCTGCCACGCCGACGACTCGCCGATGTCGCCGCCCACGTGAGCGAAGGCCGTCCACAGCCCGGCGCCGTTGGTGTGGCGCTCAGCCCCGGGAAACTTGCCGCCATTGGCCGCTTCGGCGCCGAACTCCATGAACAGCGCGGTCGGCGCCACCCAGCGCAGCTGCACGCCGTCGTTCTGCAGGCGATAGCCGAAGAAGGCCTTGTAGGCCAGCGGCGCGTCGGTGAAATCCCACTCGTGGGGATGCTGCTGGTTGATGTAGCCGACGCCCGACAGGAAGCGCCCGGCTTTCATCTTGAGGCCGGCCGGCAGGGCCAGACTTTCCACGTTCACTTCCTCCACCTCCACCACGCCGGCGCCGTCGTCCTCGGCCAGCGAGAAACGCGCGTTGCCGCGGAACAGGTGGTCGATATTGGCGGAGAAGGCCAGCTCGGACTCGCCCAGGGAGAAGCCCTTCTTCGGTGGCCCGACCTCGCCGCCGGACGGGATGAAGCCGTCGATGCGGTAGGCGGACGGGTCGCGCTGCAGGCGGGTGAACTTGCTGTCGATGATCAGCGACACCGCCGGGTTGAAGGCGGACTCGCCCGCCGGGCGCTGGGGTGCGGGCGCGGGCTCGACGCTGGCCTTGGCCACGCTCTCGGCACGGGCAGCCGTGCGATCGGCCTCGGCCGCCACGGCCACCGCAGAGGCGCTGCGGGCCTCTGCGGTGGCAAGCCGGCGCTCAAGGGCGTCGATGCGCTGCTGATAGGTTTCGCGGAGCTCGCGCAACTGGTTGCGGAGCTGTTTCAAGTCGGCTTCAGAAGCCGCGTCGGGGGCCGCAAGGGCGGCATGCGGCAAGGCCGCGAGCGCCGCGCACAGGGCGGCGGGTC
>NZ_BSPX01000056.1:0-4031 GCF_030161255.1 Zoogloea oryzae | reverse complement strand
TCGGATCGGTTCGGATAAAGCAGCCGGCCGGCGCGCGTCATGCCCTCGGGCAGCGACGGACGCCGGTCAGCGGTTCGGGAACGGGATCAGACGGAAGCGGGCGGCCCGCGACAGGGTGGGCAGGGCGCGCGCCGGGCCACCAGCACCACGGCGGGTTCGGCAAGCTGCGCGGGCGGGAGGGTCTCGACGACCAGCACGGCCGGCGAGGGAGGGAGGACAAAAGCCAGATCGGCCGCGGCCAGGCACAGCAGGCAGCGCTCGTGGCGCTCCGCCGCGGGCAGGCCACCGGGGCTGGAATCGCCCGGCGACGCGAGCCCGAAGGCAAGCTCTGCGGCCCCGCGGCGCTCCGCCAGCCCCTCGCCCACATGGCTGAGGGCGTGGGCGGCAGCGAACAGCTGGGCGCACACCAGCACCAGCGCCAGCACGCTGCGAAACAGCGGCGACGCCCGGCGCGGCAGACGGAAAGGCAGCACGATGCGCCTCACGCCGCCGCCTCCGACGCGCAGAAGCAGGCAAACGCGTGGTCGACGATGGCGCGGTCGAGATCGCGGACGATGAACACCAGCCGGGTGGACCGGTCGTCATCGGGCCAGGCCGGCAGCGCGGCATCCGGGTAGCGCAGGTGATGGACGCACTGGATGACCCGCGGCACGGCCTCGCCCCGCACGTTCACGATGCCTTTCACCCGCAGCAGGTGATCGCCCTTGAGGCCCTGGAGCATGTCGAGGGCGGTGGAGAAATCGCCCCAGCCCACGGGCTGGTCGACCCGCACCACGAAAGCATGGGTGCTCGCGTCGTGACGGTTCGGATCGCCCGCCGGAAGCGTGCCGCGGCCCACCGGGGCATACGGGTTGCGGGCGGCCCGGGCGGCGACGGCTTCGTCGGCCAGCCAGCGGGCCACGTCGGCGGATTTGGTCGCCGGGTTCCACAGGCCGCAGTCGAGCACCGCAGAGGGCTCGACCACGCCGCCTTCAACGCGGAACTGGGCCGCACCCGGATTGAGCCCGGCGAGCGCCTCCGCCAGCGCGTCCACGGCGTCGGGCGGCGCCTGGTCGCACTTGGTGATGATGAGCCGGTCAGCCATCGCGGCCTGCTTGACGGCCTCCGGCTGGCGGGCGAGCTGCCCTGCGCCGAACACCGCATCCACCGCCGTCACCACGCCGTCGAGGCGATAGCGTTCGGCGATGAAGAAATCCTGCATCAGGGTGAAGATCACCGGCGCCGGATCGGCGAGGCCGGTGGTCTCGATGACCACCCGGGTCAGCGCGGGAAGCTCCCGGCGCAGGCGGCGCATGAAGACATCCTTCAGCGCCCGCGACAGATCGCCCCGCACCGAGCAGCAGATGCAGCCGGATTCGAGGAGCACCACGTCCTCGTCGATCTTCTCGACAAGCAGGTGATCCAGCGGCACCGCGCCGAACTCGTTGACGAGCACCACCGTTCCGGCCAGCTCGGGCTGGCGCAGCAGGTGATTGAGCAGGGTGGTCTTGCCCGAACCGAGGAACCCGGTGAGCAGGGTGACAGGAATGCGGTTCGCCGGAGCGGTCATGGTGGGCCTGGCCGATCCGGCGAAACAGGGTGACGCAGAAAGCGGGAACGGGGGGATTATTCCCCGTAGAGCTTCTGGGTGCGCTCGCGACGCTCCTGGGCGTCGATCGACAGCGTGGCGGTCGGACGGGCGAGCAGTCGGCCGATCCCGATCGGGTCGCCGGTTTCCTCGCACCAGCCGTATTCGCCTTCGGCGATGCGCTCGAGGGCTTCCTCGATCTTCTTGATCAGCTTGCGTTCGCGATCGCGCACGCGCAGTTCGAGGGCGTGCTCTTCCTCGACCGTGGCCCGGTCGGCCGGATCGGCGACGATCTCGTTCTCGCGCAGGTTCGCGCCGGTGCTGGCTGCGTTCTCGAGCAGCTCTTCACGCATCTTCGACAAGCGCAAGCGGAAGAACTCGAGCTGCGCCGGATTCATGTAGTCATCTTCCGGCATGGCCAGAATCTCGGCCTCGGTCAGCGTCTTGTCTTTGCTGGTAGTTGCAACCATCTCTTATTCCTCCCATGAATCGACTGTCGGGCCGGGATCCCGCGACATCCGCGCCGCGACATCGCCCATCTGCGACTCGCTGGCCAATGCACGAATCGCACCAGCCTGTCTCCAAGAGCGCGATTCTAGGCACAGGATTGCTGCAATTACAATGCGGCCAGCGCAATCGGCCCGCCCCTACCTACATTCTGAAACACTGAATCTACCGCGTTGCTTCGGATCAGGGCGAGTCGTGCGGTAAAATGTTGCGATGCATTTCACGAACGATCCCGCTCCTGCCGCGGAGAAGGCGTCCTTCACGCTGCCGGTGCGGGTTTACTACGAAGACACCGACGCCGGTGGTGTGGTTTACTACGCCAACTACCTGAAGTTCTGCGAAAGAGCCCGCACCGACTGGTTGCGGGCTATTGGTTTTGAGCAGGGCCGGCTCGCAGCCGAGCAGGGCGTCGTCTTCGTGGTGCGCTCCGTGAAGGCCGACTACCGCCAGCCCGCCGTCCTCGACGACATGCTGGACGTCGTCAGCCGGGTCTCCCGGCTCGGCCGCGCCAGTCTGATCTTCGACCAGCAGATCCAGCGCGAAGGTCAGCCCATTTTCGACGCCCAGATCACCATCGCCTGCATCGACAGCACCGCCAAGCGCGCCATTCCGATTCCTCCTGCCGTACGCGACCAGTTCGCCACCCTGGTTTAAACCGATGAACGTCACCGAAGACCTCTCAATCCTGTCCCTGATCGCCAACGCGAGCGTCCTCGTCAAGCTCGTGATGGCGCTCCTTGGCACCGTCTCCTTCATGTCCTGGTACTGGATCTTCCGCAAGTGGTTCCAGATCCGCGACGCCAAGCGCAAGACCGACCTCTTCGAACGCGACTTCTGGAGCGGCGGCGACCTCAACGCCCTGTACCAGAGCGCCGCCACCGGCCGCCACGAGGCCGCGGGCATGGAACGCATCTTCGAGGCCGGCTACCGCGAGTTCGCCAAGCTGCGCGGCAAGAACCTCGACCACGGCGCCATCATGGACGGCGCCCGCCGCGCCATGCGTGCCACCTACCAGCGCGAGGTCGATGATCTCGAAGCCCACCTGGCCTTCCTCGCCTCGGTGGGTTCGGTATCACCTTACGTCGGCCTGTTCGGCACCGTGTGGGGGATCATGAACGCCTTCCGCGGCCTGTCCAACGTCGGCTCGGCCACCCTCGCCCACGTGGCGCCGGGCATCGCCGAAGCGCTGGTCGCCACCGCCATCGGCCTGTTCGCGGCGATCCCGGCCGTCGTCGCCTACAACCGCTTCGCCCACGACATCGACCGCATCGCGATCCGCTTCGAGAGCTTCACCGAAGAATTCCTGAACATCCTCCAGCGCCAGCTGCGTTGACCGGAGCGAAGCTGCAATGCGTCAACGTCGCCTGATGAACCAGATCAACGTCGTGCCTTACATCGACGTGATGCTGGTCCTCCTCGTCATCTTCATGGTCACCGCGCCGATGATCCAGTCCGGCTCGGTGAACCTGCCCAGCGTCGACAAGGTCCCCGCGCCGCCCACCGACGCCATGATCGTCACCGTCAAGCCCCAGGGCGAGCTCACCCTCAGCCAGACCAGCCAGGCCCAGCCCAAGTCCTACAACCGCCGCGACCTGATCGGCGCGGTGCAGGACGCCGTGTCGGCCAACCCCGGCCAGCCGGTGGTGATCGCCGCCGACAAGGAAGTGAAGTACGAGCTGGTCATGGATGTCCTCAACGACCTGCGTAACGCGGGCGTCAACAAGGTCGGCCTGCAGACGCAGATCGGCAAAGCCAGCCGATGAGACCTTTGCTGTCCGGTAATGACCGGGGCAAGTGGTCGTCGGCAGCGCTGGCTGCGCTCGTCCACGTCCTGCTCGGTCTGTTCCTGTTCTATGGCGTGCGCTGGCAGAACCGCCTGCCCGACGCCGTCGAGGTCGAGCTGGTGAGCGCGCCGCCGCCCGCCGCCCGCGTCGCCCCGCCGCCGCCCCCTGCTCCG